>NZ_JANSHS010000338.1:0-2984 GCF_047461695.1 Synechococcus sp. R6-7 | reverse complement strand
GTTCAGCAATGTTCAGCGTAAATGTATCAGACAGAGCAAATCAGGGCACTGAAGGTCTCACTCTGGCAAACGAGCAAAGCTGACCCCTCGGTAGTAGTAGGCCAAAATTTGGCGGTAAGTCCAGCCTCGGCGGGCCAGTTCTTGGGCGCCCCACTGGCTCATGCCAATGCCATGCCCAAACTTGGGATAGGGGCTGACATCCGGTAAGCTCATCAAATAAGGGATCCCACTCACCCCGACGGTTTGGCCGCCGCTGCTGGCGCTGTACATGGCATTGACAAACTGACCCCCATACACCATGACCACACCACGGGTGGCTTGTGTTGCTTCCAGGGCGGCTGCCGACCGCTGGGAAAGCCCTCGGTACACCTGGGAGCGAGTATCGCTAAACACATCAAACCAACCGCGGGAATTGCGATGGTAAAGAACGTAGCTGCGGGCTGCCACCGCTTGCGCCTTCAGGGCTTCTGGGAAGAACCGGGATCCCATTTCTGCATCCACCACACTGGCCACATAGTCTTCTAGATCCACGTAGTTGATGGCCATCACCATGTTGTAGCCAGTCAAGAGCACCTTGCCGGAGTACCAGCGGCCATTCACTGCCACCAGGCCACCCTCCTGAGGTTCGATGAACAGCACCGGGTCAACCACCCCATGCAGACGCACCCCTCGAGGGCCGGGCTGAGCCAAAAACCCCTGCATAGGGGGCAGATCTGCCAGCACCTCTCCCCGACCGTTGATCAGTTGGGCAGGGAGAGAAACTCCCACCACCAGAGGGGCAGTGGTATCGGCCAATTGCACTCGCACTGTCACCCCCCAGACAGACTCCACCCATCCCCAGAAGGCACTGACCACCAGGGATCCCATCAGGGCCAGCCAATGCCGCGCTTCCATAGCCCGTGCCCAGAGTTGCTTTTTGTACACCAACTCCAACTTAGGATGGGGCGAGTTTCCAGAAATGGGCCGGTTTGTCTGTAGAAACTGCAGAGGGCTTGAGTCTCAATTCAGGTGTGGATCAGGTGTGGAGCAGGGGGGATCTGATAGAGATATGAGACTATCTATGAACGGGATCCCGTCTCCGGGGGAGCGGGCTGACCCGGTGGCTCCAGGAGGTCGGGTTGCGGCTGTCCTCCAGACAACCCGAAAGGCTGTCCGGCCCCAGGCCCAAGGCAAAGCGCAGCGAGTCCCCCGGTCGCCCATTGGAGAAGAAGAGAAAAGAACCCAAGGAAGCCAAGGAAAGAAGAGCCGCATAGCCAAACATGGCTCGATAGCCGGATCCCGCTGCTAAGGTGCCCAAAAGGGGCCCCGCCAGGCCAATGCCCAAATCAAACCCGCACATCACCAAGCTAAACAGGCGACCCCGCTCCGCCGGCTCCGAGCGATCGGCCACGAGGGCAGAAATGAGAGGGATCAAAGTACCAAAACCGCAGCCTACCGCGACCCCAGCAGCCAGAAAAGCGCCGCTGCTATTGGCAACAATCAGGATCCCCATTGCCAAGGCATAGGTGGCCAAGCTGAGGGAGATAAACGGCCCCCGCCCATAGCGATCGGAAGCGCGACCGGTGAGCAGGCGCACTCCAAAGCTGGCAAAGGCCACTGCCGTATAAAAAAGACCTGGATTCAGGGGAGCTCCGGCTTCTTGGATTAACAAGGCCACAAAGGTGGTCTGGGTGCCGAAGGCCAACCCCACCAAAAACATCACCCAAGCGAGGGAGCGCACCTTCGGGCTGCCCAGAAAGCTCCAGAAGGCCCCATCCATCGGCAGGGATCCCCAATGCTCACGCCGCTGTTCTCGAACCAGTTGGGTACAAAGAAAGCCCACCAACCCCAGCAGAGCAGAGAAGAGAAACGAAGGGCCATAGCCGGCAAACTCCTGCAAAAAGCCGCCCAAAGCAGGGCCAATGGCTGCGCCGATCGGATTGACCAAACTCATGTAGCCCAGGATCTCACCCCGTTTTTCTTCTGGGGCAAAATCCACCACCAAAGTCACATAGGCCGTGGCAAAAGCGGCGATGCTAACCCCATGAAAGGCTCGCACCAGCGCTACCCATGGGATCCAATCGGAGAGCCAGTATCCTATGGGGGCCATCCCCACCACCCCCATGCCGATAAGCAGCACGATCTGCCGGCTGTGGCCATCCGCCAGGCGACCCAACGCAGGGCGAAAGGCCAGCAACCCAATCGAAAAGGCCCCCATTACCCAGCCCACTTGCTGGCTGGTGCCACCGGCATCTCTGACGTAGAGAGGCAACGTGGGCAGCAGCGAGGATAAACTGGCCCAAAAGAGCAGCCCAGCCACAAACAAAATGCCCAAGTTGCGCCGCTGTGCCGGCTGCAGCTGCCCGAATACCCTCACGCCAACTCCTTATGCAAAATGGAACTCAAAGCGTTCTCCCAGAACCGCGCCCTAGGATAAGCCCACCTTCGCCGGATCCCTCAGCCCGAAATATTTAGGTGCTAACCTTTCTGATTGTAACCGTATGGTCTGGGGCTGGGAACCGGCCCTGCTCGCCCTTGCAGGCGCCTCCAGTCTGGGATAACAGCTAACCTCAAGTTACCTAGAGATGCGCTTTTTGGACTCCGACCCATGCCTGAACGATCGGATCCCCTCACTCGCAGCTTGATTGCCCTGATCCGGGGTTACCAGGTGGGTATTTCTCCTTGGCTGCCGCCTGCTTGTCGCTACTACCCCACCTGCTCCCAGTACACCTTGGAAGCGGTGCGGCGCTACGGTGCCCTACGTGGGGGTTGGCTGGGGCTCCGTCGCCTCTGTCGCTGTCATCCCTGGCACCCAGGGGGCTACGATCCAGTTCCCGATTTGCCGGGATCCGCGCCGACCCAGAAACCATTCCGCTAGCCGGACTCAGGAGACATTTAGGTCGATTGTGGGTAGCAGGCCACAACCTCGATTTCTACTCGGGCATTGAGGGGCAGGCGAGCCACCTGCACGCAAGAGCGGGCCGGAGCCGGATCGGTGGCAAAAA
>NZ_JANSHS010000337.1:0-2603 GCF_047461695.1 Synechococcus sp. R6-7 | reverse complement strand
GGGTGCCAACCTGGAGAATGCCTACCTCTCGCGGGGCCTGTTCGACCGCATCCAGATGCCCAAATCCAATTTGACGCGGGCTAACCTGCGCTCGATCAGCCTGCAGCAAGCCGACCTACGTCTGTGCAACTTTCGCCGCGCTGAGCTAGAGCGGGCCAATTTTACCGCCTCAGATCTACGGGGATCCAGCTTTAGCCAGGCTCTGGGGGACTACAGCAACTTTACCGCCGCCAAACTGGACAAAAGCAGCTTTCAGGGGGGCCGTTTCAGCCATTCCATCTTTCGCGAAGCCAGCTTGGTGGCTGCTAATCTGGCGGAGGGGAACTTTTTTGCCGCCGACTTCCGCCAGGCCAACCTATCTCGCTGCAACCTCTCCCAGGCTGCCTTGGTGAGTTGCCAGCTTCAGTTTGCCAACCTAGAACAAGCCATTTTGGTGGGGGCCAACCTACGGGACGCTCAGATTGAAAACACGCTCTTCAGTGGAGCCGATTTTACCGATGCCAAGCTCTCCGACGAAATGCGCAAGCTCTTGATTGAGCGGGCCAGCGGCACCAACGAGCTTACCCAACGGGATACCCTCAACACCTTGCTGGCGGGTTTGCAGCCCAAGCCGCGTAAGCTTTTTGGCTTGCTGTGAGGTTGGAGCTGTCAGACACAACTGGGCTGAGGAGAAAGCTCAAAACCGGCTGAGGTCGATCCCGGCTTCCCGGGCCATGGCTCCTATCCCTTTGGCCTTGAGAGTCTTCAAGGCTTTGGTGGAAAGGCGCAGACGAACAAACCGCTGACCCTCTTCCCACCAGATGCGCTTCCACTGCAAATTGACTTCCTGCAGGCGCTTGGTGCGCCGGTGGGAGTGGGAGATGGCAAAAGCGTTGTTGCGTTTCTTGTTGGTTAGTTGGCAGCGACGCGCCATGGGATCAAAGCAAACTCAGCCTAGCTATCGTAAGGCATCTTTTTGTTGGGCAGCAAGCTGAAGTTGACTTTGCAACTGGGCTAGCTCTGCCTTCAGTCGGTCAAAGGTTTGTTGGCAGTGGTTAACGCTTTTTAGGGGCAGCTCTTCATTTTTGGCAATGCAGGTCACCTGTACAGAGCCGTCGGCAGCCTGACGGGTGCGATCCACAAACACTTCCACCGTCACCAGTTTGGTGTAGGGATTTTTTCCGGGAGGCTCGCCGGCCACCCAATAATCAAGGCTGTTGTGGAGGACATTGAGTTGGCAGCGCTCCAAAACGGCGCGGATCGACTCACTGAGCTGCTCGGCTGAGCCCACAAGCTGAGTAACGCAAGAGTATCGAGCCATAGGAGGAGCCAGTCACCACGGTTATCCTACCATCAAGTTTTCGGCTCCTGCAGCCAAAGGCGAACCGGCAGAATTGCGCTCAAGAGTACTCTACACCGGCTCGGTTAGCCCTGCTGCGAGGAGGTGAATTACGTTAGAACATGAACAACTCCCAGGAGAGTTGCCATGTTTAGGGTCTCCTGTTTGGCTCATTCTCTTTTGCTACTGGGATCCCTGGGCCTGGGTTGGATAGGCGTGTCTTTTGCCCACGCGCAGCCCTTTCAGGCGGGCGACCTGGATGGGGATGGCCGTTTGACGGTGCAGGATCTCAACCTGTTGGGGGCCTACTTGCGGGGAGAACGGGGATTGACCGACGACCAGATCCGAGCTGCCGATGTCGACCAGGATGGACGGATCACAGAAGCCGACTGGCAAGTGTTGCAGCAGCGCATTCAGGCAGCAACGGATGTGCCCACAGGACAGGTGCAGTTGGATTCCGCCTATTCGGGACAGGTGGTGGATCGGCTGACAGGGCAGCCCTTGGCCGGGGCGGAGGTGGCCATTCCGGGGGCGGGTATTTCGGTGCGCACCGATGCCCAGGGTCGGTTTCGCCTGCCAGGGCCGCTGCCGGCAGAAGAAATTTTGGTGGCGCGGCTGGAAAATTACTTGCCCTATTCCCAAAGTACAGGCAACGGTCAAGCCAGCGGGGATCGGCCTTGGCAACTGCAGTTGGAGCGCTGGGATCCCAACACAACTTTGGTACTGGAGGCGAATGTCATCCGCCTGGGGGATAACCAGTACTCACCGGAATCGGCTGCCGCCGGGCAATTTTTGGGCCCTGCCCAAGGGGTGGAGATGACCCGCTCTTTCACTTTGCAACGCCTGCCTTCGCGCCCACTGGTTTTGCGGATTGGATCCCTGATTGGGTTGGATACAGCTGCCGCCTATCGGGCCGGTCAATCCCGGATCCCCAGTGCCAACATGTCTCCCATGCAGGTCATCCTGAACGGAGTGGAAGTCGAACAGATTCACCTGGGGGGAGATAACCTACAGATTCCCCTGCCGCTGCAACCTCTGCGCCTAGGCCTGAACACTGTTACCCTGCGCACTGGCAAAACCCTGATTCAGCCCCCCATGGTCACCCGTGGTCCCCAAGTGCCGATCAGCATTCCCCTTTTCGGGGGATCCCTGCACATCTCGGTGCCGGTGGGAGGTGATACGGTCGTCCGGCACGGCGGAGCCTGGGTGGATCATGACGATGTGCAGTTGGCTAACGTAACCATCGAGATCCCCAAGTAAACTACCCGGCCCTGACTGCTTCGCA
>NZ_JANSHS010000336.1:0-4353 GCF_047461695.1 Synechococcus sp. R6-7 | reverse complement strand
AAATCAACCCTGGGGCGTTGTCTAGAGCGGCTTCCAACCAAGGCAGGGGGGTAAGGGCATCGCTGAGCACAGGAAGCATGCCCAGGGCAGCCGGAACATGGAGGGCGGGAGACTGCAACTGCACATCGGCAGCACCCAAGGGGGGATCCTGCCAGATCCAGTTCAACCATCCGGGCTCTGCGGGCGGGCTGAGGGGCCGGCCTCCTTCCACGCCACCGCGGGCCATAGCCGCTTGACAGGGGGCGATATCCTTCTCGGCCAAGAGGGATCCCATCTGGGCAGCTCTGTGCAGAGCAGAGGTCAGGTGGGAGCGCCTGTTGAACAACTTTCCCAACGCCGTTCGCGTCCGCGGAACGGAGTCCTTGTCCTTGGAGATGGGATCCCCCAACAGCAAAGGCTTCAGTTGCTCGGCGGGAGAGCCACGGTTGAGGGCCGGATCCGTGGGATCCCTGGCCCCCATCCATCCGCCAACGGTGCTGAAATCCGTTTCTGCCAAGGCCGGCCACACCTGTTGGAGGAGAGCTGAGGCGGCGGGTAGGAGTCGCTGTTTGGCCCGCAGAACCCGCGTCACCGACTGGGCAAGCTGGGCTGCGCTGAGGGATCCCTGTTGCACCGCTTCCAAAACGGCTGCCAAGGATGCCATCGGATCGGGGGGGGCCAAAATTAGGTCGGCACCGGCCTGGAAAGCCCGCACGGCCAATGAGTTGGGCCCGTTAGCATTGGCCAGCTCTGCCAAGCAGCCTTGATCGAGGCTATCCACGACGATAAGCCCACCAAACCCCCATTCCTGGCGCAGCAGTTGGGTCAGCCGCCCCGGCAGCAGGGTGATAGGCCAGCGCTCATCCCACTCCGGCAGCACCACATGAGAAACCAAGATCGCCCCCACCTGCTCCACCAAACCTCGAAAAGGCAGCCAAGGTCCCTCTTGAAGCTGGGCTAGGGTCAGGGTTAATCGGGGGCACCAGGGGGTGTCTGTTGTCTTTGGGGATGGCTTCAGTCCGGCCTGAACCGGATCCCTCCAGCCTTTGCCCGGAAAAGAGCTGGCTGTGGTTAGGATCCCGCCTGTGCTGCCCGGGGTGGCTTGCTCACATCCGCGCACAAAAGCTCGCGCCAGTTGCAAAGCAGATAGGGGATCCTCCGCCAAAGCCAGCTCCCCCAGCGGCTCTGCCACCGGGTTGAGCAACCAATTGATGCCGATGGCTGCCGCCTCCCGCGCCGTAATCCGACCCCACTGTTCCGCCCAGCGTTCTGCCTCTGATCCCAGACGGCTCAACCCCAGGGGATGGGGAAAAGAGGTAGCCCCCTGTAGGGCCAGCCCACGACCGGCCTCTGCCGCCACCAAAAGGGGCAGAGCCGCCCAAGACTGGGCCTCCTCGATCAGCAGCAGGGCCTCGGCCACGTGGCCATCCGTGAGCCAGATGCCCCCGATCCCCACCTCCTGGATAAGCCGTTTGAGGATCTCTCGGGGAGGAGACTGGGATCCCAGACGGGCCGAGACCGGCACCACCAACAGTTGCGCCACCTGCCGGGCTAGGGACAAGGGTCGGTCAAGTTCCTCGAGCGGAGATCCGGAAACACTCATAGGCACAGCCGAAAGTTCGTCAGCAAGGGGAACTGCTCCCTTTGCAGAAACGCAGATCGTGATAGCCACTCCTGCCGGTTGCGGCTCGCAGCGGGCTGTTGAGGGCTAACGAGAAAGCCGACAACGGTCACAGGTGCCACAGGGCAGGCCGGGCTGCTCCCCAGGGTAGCCAAAATAGGGCAAGATCGCCTGCCACCGACAGCCGCGGGCGTGGATGAGGGCTTCCATCCCTTGCCAGGGATCCTCTCGTCTTAAAGGCTGCCAACGGCGGTGCAACACCTGAAAGTGAAAGGGATCCGGCCACCGCAAACAGCCCATCTCCTGCAGCAGACCCAAGGCCACCCGTGCCTCTCCAGGCGGCAGGTCGGCGTAGGATCCCTGCTGAGGCAAGGTTTGCAGCAGGTGGCGTGCTCGGGCCTGAAGGCGCTCCTGCTGGGAATAGAAATAGGCTTGGCGCCGGCGATCGCTGGGATCCAGCAGGCCCGTCGGCTCCGAGACCAGCATCAGGGCCCGGCAAGGGCCACCATCCCGACCACCTCGCCCCACCTCTTGCAAATAATCCATCAAGCTGGGCGGGGGATGAAAGTGCAGTACCCAACGCACGTCCGGCTTGTTGATGCCCATGCCAAAGGCGTTGGTGCAGACCAGAAAGCGCAGTTCCCCCTGCAGCCAGGCCCGTTCCAGCCGACGGCGGGATCCCGCTTCCAGTCCCCCATGGTAGGTGGCGGTTTTTAGGTTCTGTCGGCCCAGCCACTCGGCCAGCTCTTCCCCATCCCGTCGGGTGCGCACATACACCAGACCCGAGCCGGGATTCTCGCCCAGGAATCGCAGCAGACGACGACGGCGATCCGCCGGGCTCCAGGCTATCGCCACATTGAGGGAGAGGTTGGCCCGCAGGGGATCGGCGCGAATGTGCTCCGGATCCCGCAGCCCCAGGATTTGGCTGAGGCGGCTGCAGGTTTGGGGGTCAGCCGTGGCGGTAAAAGCGGCGATGGGAAAAGAGGGCTTCACCGGGGCCAGAGCCGGGCGCAGCAATCCCAGACGGCGGTAGTCGGGCCGGAAGGATCCCCCCCAATGCACCAACGTGTGGGCCTCATCCACGATCAGGCCGTTGATGTGCACCTGAGGCTGTTGCAGCCGTTGCCAAACGGGGGGGCTGAATAGAGTCTCCGGCCCCAAATAGAGCAGGCGCAGTCGGTTTTCCTCAAGGGCCTTCAACACCCGCTTGCGCAGGGCCGGATCCAGTTCGCTGTGGAGACAGGCCGCCGGCAGCTTGCGTTTCCAAAGATCCTGAACTTGGTCTTCCATGAGGGCGATTAGGGGTGAAACCACCAGCATCACCCCCCTTTGCAGCAGAGCTGCTAGCTGAAAGCACAGGGATTTGCCAAACCCCGTCGGCAACACCACCAGCGCGTCGCGCTTGTCCAGCAGAGCCTGGATCACCTGATCCTGCGGTGGGCGCAGCGTCTCGTAACCCCAGTGTTGCTTGAGGGCCTGTTGGATTTGCTGCCAATCCTGCAAACGGCAACCCCCTTTTCAACAATTTCCTTCAGCAATCTACAGCGATTTCGGGAGAAGCTGTCTTATAGGCTATTTCAAATCCCGCTGAACCTGCTAGCTCCCCTCTCCCAAGGGGTGAGGGCGCAGAGGATCGGCCCCACCGGCTTGCCTGTAGGGGATCCCTGTCACACCTATCCCCGTGTCCAGGGGGCTGGGATCAGGATCCCCGGCAGAGAAGGGATTCTCACCTGCTGCATGGGTGAAGGTGTCGATGGCGGCGGGCTTGTGCGATCCTAGAGCTGGGACTTCCCGCCTGCTTCGATACTTTTCCCATGACTGCCCTCGACTCCTCGCGCCTGCTCCAGCCCAGAACGGCCTCTGTTCACCGTCGCACTGGAGAAACGGATGTCCAAATTCATCTGAACCTGGATGGCAGCGGGCGCCATGAGATCGATACTGGGATCCCCTTTTTGGATCACATGCTGGCCCAGCTCAGCACCCACGGGTTGATCGATTTGCAGATCAAGGCCATAGGGGATCTGCACATCGACGATCACCACACCAACGAAGATGTGGGCATCACGCTGGGACAGGCTCTGGCGCAGGCTTTGCAGGATCGGCGGGGCATTCATCGCTTCGGCCATTTTTGGGCGCCTTTGGATGAAGCCCTGGTGCAGGTGGTGCTGGATTTTTCGGGTCGCCCTCACCTCAGCTATGGCCTGGAGCTGCCCACGGAGCGCATTGGCCGCTACGAAACCCAGTTGGTGCGGGAGTTTTATCAGGCGGTGGTCAACCACGCCCAGCTTACCTTGCACATTCGCCAGGCTGCCGGTCTCAACGCCCACCACATTGTCGAGGCCAGTTTTAAGGCGTTTGCCCGTGCCCTGCGCATGGCTGTAGAACGGGATCCCCGCCGACAAGAAGGGATCCCCAGTTCGAAGGGAGTACTCTAGGCATGAACTGGCCACGGAGACTGTTGGCCTTGGCTCTGGGATTGGGGACAGTTTTCTTCGGTCTGGGCCAGATGGGGGGTGCAGAGCGCTTGGGGGTGTTTCTGCCGCCTTTGTTTGATTGAGTTCTCCTTGCCCGTGGAGGATCTGGCCCAGTTTGCTCACAATGGCACGGTGAGCCGGCAGTTGGATTTTTATCTGCGGCGGCTTACGCCAGAGCAGCAGGCAGCTTTGGCAGATTTGCTCACACGCGATTTTGATCCCAGCACCTCTGCGCACTACTTTGATTCGAGACGTAAACTACCCGACCCTGACTGCTTC
>NZ_JANSHS010000335.1:0-6628 GCF_047461695.1 Synechococcus sp. R6-7 | reverse complement strand
CCCTATCCGCTGCTGCTTCTGGACGAGCCCACCGCCAGCTTGGATACTGCAGCCAAGTTGGCCTTGCGAGAACGCCTACGAGCCTTGAAGCAGCAGGGAACAGCTATCATTGGCGTTTTTCACTCCTTAGACGATGTGTCGGGTTTGGTTGACAAAACCTATTCCCTGGAGGTGAGGGCAAATGTGGCTAGCAGGGCCTAAGCTAGTTCTCCCCGATGGTGTCCTCCCGGTGGGATCCCTGCGGCTGGAGGGGGAGCGGATTGCCGAGATTCGGCAGGGGCAAGTGGGGGAAGGGATCCCTTTGCGAGGACTTACCCTGGTGCCCGGCGTAGTCGACCTCCATACCGATAGCCTGGAGCCCGAGCTGGAGCCGCGCCCAGGGGTACAGCTGGCGGTGGACATGGCCTTGGGGATTTGGGAAAACCGAGCTTTGGCGGCGGGGATTACCACTGCCTTTGTAACTCTGTCCTTTTGGGAAGGCCTGCCTGGCTGGCGCAGCACAGAAACGGCCTTGGCTATGGCAGAGCAGTTGGTGGCGCTGCGTTCCCAGCTGGCTCTGGACTTGAGGATCCACGCTCGCTATGAGCTCTCGCGCCCCTTGGGAGCAGAAGCTGTTCGCCAAGCTCTCAGCCAAGGCTGGGTGGATCTCCTTTCCTTCATGGACCACACCCCCGGCCAAGGCCAATTCCGGACGCCGGAGGACTACATCCGCTACATGGCTCGCCAGCTGGCCCGGCCTTCCGAGGAGGTTGCCGCTAGTTTGGCGGCCAAGGCGGGGGAGGAGACCTTGCAGAGCTTTGCCCAATTGGCTCAGCAAGCGCAAGCTTTGGGGGTACCTTTGGCTTCCCACGACGACGACTGCCCCGCCAAGGTTCAGTTAATGGCCAAGATGGGCCTGAAAATTAGCGAGTTTCCGGTTACCCTAGCAGCAGCTTTGGAAGCGCGGAAACTGGGCCTGCTGGTGGTCATGGGGGCTCCCAATGCCCTGAGGGGATCCTCCCATGTCGGCAATCTCTCCGCTTCGGAGGCTCTACAAGTAGGAGCCCTAGGCGCCTTGGCCACTGACTACTCCCCCGCTTCAGCCTTGAGGGCTGCCTTTGCCTTGGCGGAGAAGCAGCTGCTGGATCTGCCCCAAGCCATAGCTTTGGTCACTCACAACCCTGCCCAGGCGGTTGGTCTGCAGGATCGGGGAGCCCTTCGCCCAGGCCTAAGAGCCGATCTAGTGGTGCTGCGGGAGAAACCCTTCCAGGTTATGGGTGTATTCGTTGCCGGCAGGCCCGTCTTTCTCAGAGATAGCCTCTGTTGGAGGGGGATCTTCTAGGCTTCCCGCCAAGGCCTAGGTTGGAAGGCGAAGACAAGACTTAGTCCTGCCCGAAGGCAACCCTGGGCAGCAGTTTCCGGGTTGGCTTGCGCTCCAGGGACAGGGCAGGCCGTTCCAAGCGCGTATCCACCAGTACCGAGGGAGAGGCCAAGTTAACGCGCTCCAGCAGACGCCGCAGCAGTTGAGCATCGATGATGTCCACCCCTTGGCGGGCTGTCGCCGTTCCGGCCACCAGGGGGGTAGGGGTGGCTGGAAGGGGGGATCCCATCTCACTGCGCTCAGGTGCAGCCAGCACCAATTCCGCCATTGCCTGGGCCAGCTCTTGACCATACACCCCATCAGGGCCCGAAGGGAGTAGATCCAGCCGTCCCTGCTGAGTGGCCAGGTGGCTCAACCCCAGTTGCACCGCCACCACCGCCGCCCCCCGATCCCCCCGCCTCAAAGTGCGTTGGCTGGCCAAGACGCTCTCTAGCTGGGCTTTGGCTGCATCTTGGTCGCTAGCTGGCAAAAGTTGCACTAGCCCTTCCAGCTGATCTCCCTCAGAGCCAGCCTTGGCCTCGGGATGGGGATCCTCCCGCCAAAGGCGAGTCAGGTCGTAGAGCAAGATGGCATGGGGCACAGGACGGCTGGGCTGGTTGGGACCGGCATGGCCGGTGGCGAGGATCTCCCCTTGGTAGACCAGGGAGGTGCTAAAGCCAGAGTCCAGCAGCACGGCTTCCCGGATCCCGGTTTTGGGCAGAAGACGGGCCAGGATGGCGGCGTTGACGTGGGTTTTGGTAACTCCGATCACCACCCGCTCCTGGTCATCTACCCCAAAGAAAGCTCTGGGGCGAAACTCAGCAGCGCTGGCAAGGCGGAACGAGTTGATCTCCGCCGGAGAGAGGGCATGGCCATCCTTGACCAGCCACAGACCGGCCACAAACAGATCCGTGACATCCGGCATCAACTGGCGAATGTTCTCCAAGCGGGTCATCGTATCGGGGTCGAAGGGCACAAAGCGGATGCGATCCCTGCCCAGCAGCACCAGCGGCCGGCCGCGGATTGCCTGGTCATCTTCGGGGCGACCGGGGATGAAGGTCTTGTGGTTGGCAGCCATCGCCGGCCCCACCATGACATTGCTGGCAGAGTTGATCCAAGGGATAGAGAAAAAGCTGCCATTGATGCCGGCATCGGCCTGGTAGCGCTGGACCAACGTCCTGACTTCGTAGCGCCGTTCTGCGTGCACTGTGGCTGCCCGTCCGCCGCGGATGGTGAGCACCCGCACCCCGTCAATGATCTCGTCGGTCAGAGCCAGAGGCTGCGTCACATCCAGCCGGTAGTCGGGGCTGCGGTTGAGGGTGAAGGTGCGAGCGCCAATGATGGCCTCGGTGATGCGAAACTGGTTAAAGCGTCGCACCTCCAGCAAGTTGGGCGATTGTCCTGTAAAACCGGGATCCATCGTAAAAGACATCCGGTAACCGGCATCGGCCAGGTATTGCTTCACCCGCTCGTCCCGGTTGCCTTCGGGATAGGCAAAGTAGTGGATGGGGTGGCCCAGCTCCTGCTCCAGCTTGGTCTTGCAGTCGAACACTTCCCGCCGTAGGCGGGCATCGTCTAGCACCCGCAGATCAGGAGGATGGTTGACGGTATGGGCGGCAAAGTCAATCAGCCCGCTGGCATCCATCTCCCGCATCTGATCCCAGGTGAAGTGATCCTTGCTGGTGGGCACGCCGACAAAGCCGGTTTGCACAAAGTAGGTGGCGGGGTAGTTGTACTCCTTCAAAAGGGGGTAGGCGTTCTCGTACAGGCCCAGGTAGGCGTCGTCAAAAGTGAGCAAAATGGCTTTTTCGGGCAAGGGATCCCCGTCCCGCAGGTGTTTGTAGAGTTGGTCGATGTGGATGGGGGTCAACCCCGCCTGCTTAATGGCCTCAAAGTGTTGCCGCAGCTCCGCCACCGTAGTGTCGAACCAGACCTGTTTGCGTCTGGCCACCACATCGTGGTACATGATGGCGGGCACATAGGAAAGACTGGCCAAGGGATCCAAAGCAAAGGGATCCCGCTCCAGTTGGGTCTCTAAGGAGATGGGCAAGCGCTGTTGAGCCGCTTTAGCGTGGGCGCGGGGGGCAGGGATCTCCGCTAGAGGTGGCGAGAGCCCCGGCAGGCGGCTGACCCAGTCGGGATGAGCAGTTGCCCAGGCCACCAGGGCCCCAGCCCCAAATCCCAGCAGGATCACCAGCAAGCTTAAGAAGGGGAGTAACCTCGGTCGAGACTTGGCCAGCGGACGTCGAGAGGAAGAGGAAAAGCTTTGTCGTGGAGTGGGCGAGGGGTACGGCTGGGATCCCCTTGCTGACCCAAAGCCTGCATGGCCTTGGGGCATCGACCCTCCCAAGCGCGTCGGCTGTCGTCGAGATGTCATGGCCTCACTCCCCACTCCCAATTGCAAAAGCTCAGCCCTCGCCGGAACGCCTTTTCCTACCCAAAGCCCACCCCCAGGACAGCAGGAAAAGGCAGCCTTCCAGGCAACGGCAAAACCAACGCCAGCCTACCACCCCATCCTCAGGTTGGGGATAGGGGAGAAATCGCCGCATGCTTTCTACAGGGATCCCTCGTTGAAATTGTTTGAACCAGAACGGCCTGGACGGGTGGCCTGAAAGAACCCAGAACCTCCCAGGAAGCCGACCGCTACTCAAGGGTGCTTAGCAGATTGGACTCGGCAATGCTGACGATCTTGCCTCCCATTTGGGTGATCCGCTTCACTTCTTGGGAAAGGCGGCTGAAGGACACTTTGTACTCGACAACACTTCTGCGCACACCTCCTCCCACAAGGCCGGATACCTTGATGGTGAAGATTTTATCGCTATTGGGCAGCCCTCCTTCTGAGCTGCTGGCCTGAGCGACCTCTGGTTCTGGAGCCGATGCCACCTGAGGCGCCGTGGCGACGCTCTCCCGCTCCAGGAGTAGCCGCCAGCTGCGGGGATAGGCAGGCGCCAAACGATAGACCACCTTATAGGAGCCGGCTATGTGGTCATCCTCGGCCTCCACCTTCACCACAGTTCCCGCTGGAATGTCCAGCTTGGCCCCCTTAGACATGACTTTAATTCCCGGCCAATTGGTGGGCACATCCGTCAGCAGCTCGACCTCAAAGGCTTGATCCCCCAACAACAACTTGGCCATCTCAACAACTCCGTTTTGCTCAGCACTCAGTGGCGAGAGAGCCGCTCACAGCCACAGCTTTACCGTCAGACATTCTACCGCTGCCAGGTGCCCACCAGAAGCTTCCCGCTGGCATGGGTCAGCTGACGTCCTCCCTTCAACGAATTGAGGGAGATCACTGATGTCCTCCCATTCTAGAATTGGGGTGTTGTAGATTTGTTAAGCAGCTGTAGATTTATTGCGGAGGTAGAGGGAGCGCCATGAACCTGTTGAGCTTGGCCTTGCCGGATCTGTCGGCAGCTTCGGATGGGTTAGCCGCCACCTTGCAGCCCGTAGCCCAGTTTTTTGCCGGCCTTAACTTGCCCCAACCCATTGTGCAATGGGGTCACCCCTTGATGATGGGGATCGTGGTGGTGGTGATGGGCAGCTTTGTCGGCCTGACTGGGTGGCGAGGACGGGCCTTGCGTCTGGCAGCCGCCTCCACAGCGCCAGAGGGATCCCTGCCGGAAGCGGCCCAGAAGCCTCTGCTTGACCACCGCAAATTGGCCCCCTGGATGGCCACCTTCATTGCCTTGGGCTACACTGGCGGCCTTCTTTCTCTGGTGATGCAAGGGAAGCCCCTGTTGAGCAGCCCCCATTTTTGGACGGGATCCCTGGTGTTGCTGTTGTTGGCGGTGAATGGAGCTTTGTCCCTCAGCGGCTTTGGGGGCAACCGCGCTGCTTTGCGCACCACCCATGCCTATGTGGGCAGCCTCATTCTATGTGTACTGTTTGCCCATGCCCTGCTTGGGCTCAAGCTGGGTTTGTCGTTGTGAGTGGCAGTAGGCTTCCCTCTGCCTGGGCAGGAACTAGCGATAAGGCTGCAGGGATTGCAGCAGGTGGAGCACGGTGAAAATGCCGATACCCAGCAGGACGACGGATCCCACCAGGTAGCTGCTGGCATTGGAGCGCTGCTCTTCCAAGAGGGCTTCAGGGGATTTGGGGGCAATCATAAACCTTTCCCCAGAAAGGGGTTTTCGGATCACGGGATCCCCTGCCTCAAAACGCACCTGCCCCATGGTAAACGCCATCGCATCCACCGGAATCACCCATTCCTTATAGATAAAAGCTCGGGTGGAGCGATTTTCTGTTCTCACTCCGGAAAGGTAGCGCTTGAGATTGAAGTTGAACCGGCTGGGCCCTTTTCCTGGAAAAATATGCTCATCCACAACCGACATAGCCTCTATCTCCGCACCTGTGGGATCCACCCTCACCCTTCCAGTTTCGTCTTCGATGAAAAAAGGGATCTGGCGAACCACCGAGTGAAGGGTTTCGTCTCTCGTTCTCGTCTCTCTTTCAAGGAGATATTCCCGACCTGTGCTCGGATCGTAATACACGTTGGCGTAGTGTTTTTGGGGAGAGCTTACTTCGGAAAACGGCGATTTTTGAGGATAGCCTGGAGAGCCAAGCTGCTGGGGGTAGTCGGGGTAACCAGGCTTTTTCTGGAAAGAACCGGAACCGGGGTAGCCAGGGTTGGGCTTTTGTGGAAAAGAATTAGAGTAGTCGGGATCAACCCTTTTCTGAAAAGAACCGGAGTCAGAGTAGCCCAAGCCGGGCTTTTTCCCGACCATCTCCCCCGGATAGGATTTTGCTCGGGATCCCAAGCGTAGAGCGTTCTGATATTCGCCTTCGCTGATCCGTTCGCTATACGCTACATCGCCTTGGCTATTCAAATACCTTCGATAGCATTCAATCTCGTCATACTCCCAAGAGATCTCAGACTTGTAGTAGACGCAAGGCTGTCGCGAAAGTTCCGATACCAAAGGCCGATCGCACACAACCCTGCCGTAAACTTGAGCCAAGTTTGCTCCTTTTGCCTGGGGGTTGGTCTGACCGAGATGGCGAAGCTCGGCTATCTTGAGCAACCGAGTTGCAGAGAGCTGTTGAACCAACCTTTGGGAGCGCAAATACTCAACAAACGAAAACAGAGAGGCAGGAAGACAAAGCAGACCAAGCAGCATCAGCCAGTTCATAAAGGCCTTCCTTTCCGGGGGTGGGAGTGAAGTTGGCCTCATGCTAGCAGTTACCTGTGAAACAGGATTTAAGAGAAGTTTAAGGCAATCCCGAATGCGGGCAGTTCCAAACTTTACCAAGAAGCTAGGCCTGAAGCCCCGCCCTTCCAGGACGGCTTTTGCC
>NZ_JANSHS010000334.1:0-7614 GCF_047461695.1 Synechococcus sp. R6-7 | reverse complement strand
ACATTATTTTCAGTATAGTTGAGCTTATTACTGACTAGAGTCATGCTCTAGGTTAGAGTTACCGCAGGCAGCAGCGTTCCTGCTAGGGGTGCGAAGCGCCCACACGGGGGAGCCTGTTGCAATGTTTTAATGAGTAGACAATTGCATGCTGCAGGAGGACAGTGAGATGAGCACAATTCCGCCGAACTTGCTGGACTATCAGCGCAGAGCTCTGGCGATGCGGGAGAGTTCATACATTGACTTTCCAGCTCATGTCCATCTGGAAACGATGGCACGTTGCAACGCTGCCTGCAACTTTTGTCCCTATTCTTCACTGGAAAGAAAGGGAGCAAAGATGGATGATTCTCTAATAGAAAAAATTGTCAATGACCTCAAAGACATTCCGCGTCTTCATCGCTTTCAATTAAGTCCTTTTAAGGTTAATGAGCCATTTTTGGATACACGGATCTTCGATTTGCTTACATATCTTCAGTCTGAGCTACCGCACGCTACCATCACCTTGACTACCAATGGCTCCCTCATCAACGAGCGGATTGTGGAACGATTAACACAGTTTCCCAATCTTGGTTACTTGTGGGTTAGCTTCAACGATCACCGCCCAGACGAATACGAGGCAACGATGAAGTTGCCCTACAGACGGACTCGCGAAAGCCTGGACAGACTTCACAAAGCAAAAGCTGAGGGACGCTTGCCAATGCGCATTGTGCTATCCCGTGTTGGAGACGGCACAGCAGCTGATGAGGATTTCATTACCTGGGTAAGGACAACGTATCCATTGTTCGAAGTTAGCATTTTTCCGCGCATAAACTGGCTTGGCCAGGTCGATGTGTCGCCTCCCACGGCACCGCCCATAGCCTGCACTCGCTGGTTTGACATATCAATCACGGCAACGGGTGTGGTAGCCCACTGTTGCGCCGATGGCCAGGCACGCTACCCCATAGGCAACGTTCGGGAGCAGCATGTCCTCGACATCTACAACAGCCCAAGCTATCGCCGACTGCGCGCGACGGTGGACAACCGTCTGCAGGTAGAGCCATGCCGCCGCTGCAACTTCCTTTAAACAAGGAGAGATCCATGGCTATCACTGCCATCGAATACGTTCTATTTAGCCAAATGCGGCAACAAAACGCTATTCCGCTTGGAGGCGACTGTTTGGAACTGGGCGAGGCCAACTGGTACGGCGACGTGGCTGTCGAGCAGCTTGGCCAAGACATTTATCGCTTTGCCAAAGAGGAAGAACGTACTGCCCTCTTCCGTCAACTTGATGAAATTACTCAGGCTAAGCGCCCTGGAATGCTGTTCGAGATCGCCAAGGTCTTTTGGCGCACCTTCTGGCAGCCATGTTCGATGACAGCGGTGGATCTTCATGGCACGGAGGCAGCTCTCAAGCTGGATCTCAATTTCCCTATCGAGTTGCCTCAGCGTTACCATGCTGTTTTTAACCTTGGCACAGCCGAGCACATCTTCAATATTGCCCAGGTGATGAAAACCATACACGACTACACGCTGCCTGGTGGCCTAATGATCCACGGTCTGCCATTTACCGGCTGGCTCGACCACGGTTTTTACAACGTGCAGCCGACCTTTTTCTGGGATCTAGCCCAGGCAAACAGCTACACGATAATGGCCTATCTCTACGTCGAGTATAATCCACTGAAGTTCGTACAGCTATGGAAACGCGAGGATATCCTCGAACTGGTCACTAAAAACCAGATTGGCCAAAACGCCTTGCTTTACTGTGTTCTGCGCAAGCCTGCTGAAGATCAACCGTTTTGCTTTCCGATTCAGGGCTACTATGCCGGCACTCTCTCCCAGGAGGCAGCAGAGGCTTGGAAGACTTTACGATAAGCGAGGGTGAAAATGAAGCGACTCAAGGAGCAATTTGCAGACAAAGCTAGCGCTGGAGTTGCTTGTGCCACGCATGCCAAAGGGAGCTGTGATCTTGTTCGATGAGCTCAACATGCGTCAGTTTCCGGGTGAAACACTGGCAACGATCGAGATGCTGGGCCTCCGCAATCTCCGTCTCTTTCGCTTCCCTTACGCGACGTGCATGTCTTATGCTGTGCTTGAGTAAGTGTAGAGCATGACTCCTCTTTATACGGATCCCTGTCCTGCCTGTGGCGAATCAGTGGCTCACCCTTTTTTTGACGGAGGGGCTGCGCCACTTGCCACATTGGGCTGGCCACGTACTGAAGAGGAGGCACGGGCCATGCCCCCCTATCGGCTTGACTTTGTGCAGTGCCTCGCCTGTGGCCATGTCTGGAATCGCGCCTTCCGCTATGAGGATGTCCCGTACGGCAGTCAGCCGAACCTCATGTTCAACGCCGGGGTCTTGTGGAACCGGCATCTGGCGCAACTGGTCGATGAGGTGCTGACCCGCCTACCTGAGAACCCAACCGTGGTTGAGATTGGCTGCGGTTGTGGTCACTTTCTGCGGTCTTCGGCTGCTCGCCGGCAAGGGCGGTACATTGGATTTGACCCTCACCAACCGGACGACTTCCCCAGTGAGTTTCAATTTGAGGCGCGGCTTTTTGACCCTGTTGAAGATCTGCTGCACCTCCAGCCGGATCTGGTGGTGATGCGTCATGTCCTGGAGCACTTTAGCCAACCAGCAGCCTTCCTACAGCAGTTGGCATGGGCTGCAGGTTGCTGTAAAAAGACTGTGCGCCTGCTTGTTGAAGTGCCCTGTATCGACCGGGTCTTTGCCACAGGGCGACTGGTGGATTTTTACTACGAACACCCCCAGCAGTTTAGCACTGAGTCGCTGCGTGCCCTGCTACAGCGCGTCGGTGCAATTGTGAGCTTGTGGCACGCCTACGATGGGGAAGTGGTGTTGGCCATCGTTGAGCTGCAGCTACCGCTAGCCTGGCGGCTCCGGGCTGAAGCAGCAGCCAAATTTGAGCAAGGCAGCCAAGAGGCTCGCCGCAAAATTGCTGCCCAGCTTCAAGAGCTGGCTAACAGTGGCCTGCGAGTTGCCCTCTGGGGAGGCACGGGGAAAGGGGCAGCCTTCATGCACCACTTTGGGGTTAAGACCAATTGGCTTACCTGGGTTGTCGATTCCGATCCAAACAAAGTTGGCACCTATGTTGCCGGCGTTGGCCAGCAAATTGTCAGCCCAGAGGAGCTGAAAACGCAGACCCCAGACGTGGTCATCATCCCAACCCAATGGCGCGCCGCTGACATTGTTGCCGAGATGGCTAGGCTTGGGATAGAGCCAAAGCAGGTGCTTATCGAGCACCAAGGGCAACTAGTCGACTACTGGCATTCTGCTCATCCCTATGCCTTGCCCAAACTAGAGGGCCGATGATGGAGCTAAGCAACCTTCTGCAGCAAGCTATTGACCACCACCAGCAGGGGCACCTGGAAGAAGCAGAGCGGCTCTATCGGGCCATCCTGCAGGTTGCCCCCCGCCACCACTACGCCCACCACCTTCTGGGCCAACTTGCCCGTCAGCGGGGGCAGCCCCGGTCGGCACTGTCCCATTTGATGACGGCAGTCAGCGCCAATCCAACGGTTGGTCAATATTGGCTAGCTTTGGTTGAAGCCCTGCTGGAGTGTGGTGAATACGGGGAGGCCGAGCGGGTTCTTGCCGAAGCGTGCGCCCACGGTTTGGAAGGGCCCGCTGTTGTCGAGCTAACTGCGCGGCTAGCGGCCGCCACCCTGAAGGGAGAAGCTCCCTCTCCTGACCCTCTGCCAGCAACGCAGCCCCCCACCGAGGAAGAAGCCAGCGAGCTACAGGAAGCAGCAGCTGCCTACAACAGTGGCAACCTAGCCCTTGCTTTGGAAAAAGCCCAGCGGCTACTTGCCAAAAACCCAGGTCTTGCCCTGGCCTGGGCCATTATTGCCCAGGTGCGCTGGGCACAGGGGGAGGCAGTGGCAGCGGAAGAGGCAGCTCGGCGGGCTCTTGCCATTGAGCCCAATCAGCGCGAGGCCCTGCTTGCCCTGGCCGTATCTCTTCATGACCAAGAGCGCTATGAGGAAAGTGAAGCTCTCTTCCGGCAGGCACTGCTGGCTTATCCCAAGGATGCCGAGATATACAGCAATTTTTCAGCTCTGTTGCAAGAGATTGGCAAATGGCCTGAAGCGCAAGCGGTTGCCTTGCGGGCAATTGAGCTTAACCCAACCTATGCCGACGCTTGGGTCAACTATGGAAGTGCGCTGTTGGGAAGTGGCGAAAGGGAGCGAGCTGCAAGCGCCTACCAAGCGGCACTGCAGTTCAACCCACAGCGGGTAGAAGCACTCTACTGGCTTGGACGATTGGCCGCAGTTAACCATGACTTTCCCAAGGCGCTGGATTACTTTGACAAAGCCCTAACCCTTTGTCCCCACTTTGTTGAGAGCCTCCTGGCAAAGGTAGGAGTCTACGAGTTTTCTGACCAACTCCAAGAAGCAGAAAGCTGTGCGCGCCTTGCCCTGCAGAAAAAGCCGCACCACTTCGACGCCCATCGAGCTTTGGCCTTTGCTTTGGCAGCTCAAGGAAAGGATGGGGAAGCTGAGGAAGTGTTACAGGCGGCCCGCCAATGTAGACCCCAGCCCTCCGATGCGGCCGAGCGGATCCTTGCCACCCAGATTGCGGGTCGGCTTCACTTACCAGCCATCCCCGAGTCCCAAGCGGCCATTGCCCACTGGCGAGCTCGCTATCGGGAGGGCCTTAACGCTCTGCTGGACCTGCCTGGAACCTTGACCGACCCAACCCAATACTTCAGCGGCTCTCTTTTCTTCTACCTTGCCTACCACAACGCCGACGACCGAGCGCTCATGGAAGGTCTCTGTCGGCTCTTTCGGGCTAAGGCGCCGCAGTTGAACTTTGAAGCGCCGCATGTTGCCCGCTGGCAGTTCCCTACAGGTCGGCGCATCCGGGTTGGCTTTTGCTCCCAGTTGCTTGTCGACCACACCATCGGCAAGCTCTACCAGGGCCTTCTGGTTCAGCTTGACCGTTCCCGCTTTGAGGTCATCCTCATCTACCCACCACAAGCCAAGCGTGACCAACTGCGAGCTAGGTTGGAAGCTGCTTGCGACCGAACGGTGACCCTCAGCGGTCGACTTCCCCAGTGGCAAGCACAAGTTGCAGCCCTTGAACTCGATGCCCTCTTCTACCCCGACATTGGCATGTGGCTATCCACCTACTTTCTGGCCTATGCGCGGCTTGCGCCTGTGCAGATGGTTAGTTACGGCCATCCGGATACCACCGGCATCGATACAGTTGATTACTTCCTAGGGGGAGATGCGCCGATGGAACCGGAAGGAGCAGAAGCCTACTACAGTGAGCGCTTGGTGCGTTTTACCCGCCTCCCCTTTTGCTACCAACTTTTCAGCGTGCCAACGTCAATTCCCTCCCGCACAGAACTGGGCCTGCCAGAGCACGGCCGGCTCTACGGCTGCCCTCAATCTTTGTTTAAGCTGCACCCTGACTTCGACGCGGTGCTAGCAGCCATTGCTGAGGGCGACCCCGAGGGCCACATTGTCATGATTGAGGACTACGCCAAGGCTCGGAGCGAGCAGCTCAGGGCGCGCTGGGCAAAGAGTGCCCCTATCCTCAACGAACGGGTCTGCTTCCTGCCGTACCAGCCGCTTGATCGCTTCATGGCTTTGGTGGCCCACTGTAATGTTTTGCTGGATCCCATTCATTTCGGCTCAGGCAACACTCTCTACGAGTCCATGGCTTACGGCAAACCAATTGTCACCTGGCCTGGGCGCTTTGCCCGTGGGCGTTTTGTGGCAGCAGCCTACGAGCAGATGGGGATCGCCGAGATTGCGCCTATTGCCCCCTCCATCGAGGACTATGCGCCCACAGCCCTTGCTTTTGCTCGTGACCAAGAACGCTGCCTCGCTTTTGCCAGCAAGGCTGTAGCAGCAGCCAAAACGCACCTGTACTTCGACCTAGGGGCGGTGCGTCAATTCGAAGCCTTCCTCCTAGCGGCGCTGGAAGCGGCTGCCCAGGGCGAGAAGCTGCCAAGTGGCTTCCGGGTGCCGCCTCCCAAGGGCGGGAGCTGACCTTTTTGGGAGGCTCTGGCCAGGCCTGGCAGCTTTGCTCTGCCGTGGGATGTAATCAGCCCCCTCACTCTGGGATTAAGATGCAGAAAAACTGCAGGCAGGATGGCAAGCTGCCAATTGTCTCCCTGCATGGCCATGTAGAGCTGAGAGCGCGATAGGTCGAAGCCAATGAGTTTATCGCAAGGGCCGGGTTTTGATGGGGTGGATCCCCCGGATCCCAAGCTGATCGATGCCTGCGTGCATTGCGGGTTTTGCCTGACCACCTGCCCCAGCTACCGTGTCATCGGCAAAGAGACGGACTCGCCGCGGGGGCGCATCTATCAGATGGAGGCTCTCAACCAAGGTCAAATCTCCCTCTCAGCGGCAGTGGTTTCCCACTTCGACACGTGCCTGGGCTGTTTGGCCTGTGTAACGGCTTGCCCCTCGGGGGTGCGCTACGACCGGCTGATTGCCGCTACCCGACCTCAGATTGAGCGCAACTACCGCCGCAACCTCTGGGATCGGCTTTACCGCCAGTTCATCTTCTCGGTGTTTCCTTACCCGGAGCGGCTGCAACCGCTGCTGTGGCCTCTCTGGCTGTACCAAAAAATGGGGATCGGCGCTTGGATCCGAAAGGGTCTGGAAAAGGTCTCCCCGCGTTTGGCGGCCATGGAATCCCTGATGCCCCCCCTGGAGGTGGAGCAACTGCTGCCCAAGCGTTACCCTGAGCGGATCCCGGCGGTGGGAGAACGCCGTTTCCGGGTGGGACTCATTTTGGGCTGCGTGCAGCGCCTGTTTGCCCCGCAGGTGAATGAGGCCAGCATTCGCGTCTTGACCCACAACGGCTGTGAGGTGGTGATCCCGCCTGTCCAGGGCTGTTGTGCGGCCTTGCCCCACCATCAAGGGCAACTGCAGCAGGCGGAAACCCTGGCCCGCCAGATGATCGATGCCTTTGCCGATTACGAGTTGGATGCCATTCTGATCAACGCTTCTGGCTGCGGGCATACCCTGAAGGAGTATGGCCACCTGTTGGCCAGGGATCCCGACTACAAGGAGAAAGCAGCCCGATTTGCCACTCAAGTCAGGGATATTCAGGAGTTTCTCGCCCAGGTGGGGTTAACGGCTCCTCTACATCCGCTACAGCCGGAACCCCTGGTGCTGGTCTACCAGGATGCCTGTCACATGCTGCATGGGCAGCGGCTCAGCCAGGAACCTCGACACCTGCTGCGGCAAATCCCGGGGCTGGAGCTGCGGGATCCCGTCGATGCGGCCCTCTGCTGTGGTAGCTCCGGCGTCTACAACCTGTTGCAACCCCAGGTGGCGGATGAGCTGGGATCCCAGAAGGTAAAGAACTTGCTTAACACCGGTGCTCAGGGGATTGTCTCTGCCAATATCGGCTGCCGCCTACAAATCCAGAAACATCTGCGCCTACAGGGCAAAGCCGGGATCCCCATCTATCACCCGATGGAATTGTTGGATCGCGCCCTTACCGCTGCGTGACGCTTTCGCGAACAAGCTACAGGGGCTGCCTCTAGTCCCCGATCTGCTGAACAATTGGTTACTTTGCGGAACCGAAATAGCCATTAAACTAAGCATGTTGGCCGCGGCTATGTAAACTACCCGACACCAACCGCTAGGCGG
>NZ_JANSHS010000333.1:0-1856 GCF_047461695.1 Synechococcus sp. R6-7 | reverse complement strand
CCCCCTGTCCGCGGGCAAATACTTCTGGCACACCGGCTATGGGCTGGGGATCCAACCCCTGGTCGGTAACCCGGCGCAGCCGCCCTGGGCGTTCGGTAACCAAGAGAGTTCCATCCGGCAAAAAGGCCATCCCCCAAGGGTGCTCCAAACCCTGGGCCAAAGTAACCACCCGAAACGCTTGCTCCGTTCTGGCTCTGGGTAGGGCTTGGGCATGCTCCCCCCGTTGCAGGGCCATCACCGTTTCAGGGCTGACCGGATAGGCCACCACGGCAGGGGGGGCGGACAACCCTCCCAAAAGCAGTAGCGCGGAGAGAAGTTTGCTCGCCGGGATCCTCATGGCCATTGCCGCCTCGTTTTCGCGATGGATTCTGGGGTCTGAGCTAGTCGATTATTACCGCTGCTCTTCTGGAGATGGGTACCGATGAGGGTAAAACCCACTGCGGACCAGAGTGGGCAACCCCCTGTCCCCTCCCGGCCATAGGCTAGCCTTGAGAGCAGCAATCTGTCTCCAAAGCATGCTGGAACCTGGCGAGATCTTGGGACTCGATCCCGCGGGCGCGAACGGCCAATCCCCCGCCCGCCCGCCCCAAAGGCCAACCTGCGGATCCCTGCAGCAGCTCCAGCCCCACTCCAGAGGGATCCACCTCATCTGTGCCCAGGGCCGCTGGTCTATGCAGGTGCTCACCCCCCGTCTGTTTCGGCTGCGCTTTAGCCCCAGCGGAGCGTTTTTGCCCCGTCGTTCCTGGGATGTGGCTCCAGCCGATGAAGAGTGGCCGCCGGCTCCCTTTGAACTGCAGGAAAGCTCCACCCAAATCCACCTGTCCACCTCCCAGGTGCAAGTTCAGATCGATCGGGATCCCCTCCGGTTCAGTTTTCAAGACTCTCAAGGGCAAGAGTTTTGCGCCGATGTCTCCTCTGGGCTTACCTGGGGATCCGATAGCATCCGCCTGGTCAAACACCTCCACCCTGCCGAGCACATCTATGGCCTAGGGGAACGGGCGGGGCTACTCAACAAACGGGGTCGGCGCTACAGCCACTGGACTCGCGACTGCTGGAACTACGACGCCCACAGCGACAATCTCTACCAGGCCATTCCCTTCGCCCTGTTTCTTCGCCCCAACCTCTGCTACGGGCTCTTCCTGCACTGCACCCACTGGAGCCAGTTCGACCTGGGCCAGATCGATCCCGAGCAGTGGGCCATCGAGGTGCGCGCCCCCGAGCTGGATTACTACCTGATCTACGGCCCCACCCCGGCCTTGGTGCTCGAGACCTACACCCAACTCACTGGGCGGCCTCCCCTTCCTCCCCTCTGGGCCTTGGGCTACCAACAGTGCCGCTGGAGCTACGCCAGCGCCGCCCAGGTTCAAACCGTTGCGCAGCAATTTCGCCAGCGGCAGATCCCCTGCGACGTCATTTACTTGGATATCGACTACATGCGCGGCTACCGCGTCTTCACCTGGGATCCCCGCCGCTTCCCCGAACCGGCCCGGCTCATGGCCCAACTCCACGAGGCTGGCTTCCGGGTGGTAGCCATTGTGGATCCCGGCGTCAAGTTCGAGCCCGAAGCCGACTACGCCGTCTTCGACGAGGGCTTGGCCCAGGATTTCTTTATCCGCCGCGCCGACGGCCACCTCTTCTATGGCTACGTTTGGCCAGGCAAAGTCCTCTTTCCCGACTTCTTGCGCCCCGGAGTGCGGCAGTGGTGGGGATCCTGGCAACGGGTTCTCACCCAAGCCGGTGTGGATGGTATCTGGAACGACATGAACGAGCCGGCCCTCAACGACCGCCCCTTTGGAGACGGCGGCCAGATCGTCGATATCCCCCTCGATGCCCCCCAAGGCCCACCCGACGAACCC
>NZ_JANSHS010000332.1:0-1085 GCF_047461695.1 Synechococcus sp. R6-7 | reverse complement strand
CCCACCACCCACGCCGAAGTTCACAACCTGTACGGCCTGCTGATGACACGCGCTTCCCGTGAAGGCTTGGAACAGCTCAACCCCAACCGGCGCCCCTTCGTGCTGACTCGCTCCGGCTTTGCTGGGATCCAGCGCTGGGCTGCCGTCTGGACAGGCGACAACCAATCCTCCTGGGAACACCTGGAGATGTCCCTGCCCATGCTCCTAAACCTGGGCCTGTCGGGAGTTAGCTTTGTCGGCGCGGACATCGGCGGCTTCGGTGGCAATGCCACTCCCGAGCTGTTTGCCCGTTGGATGCAAATGGGAATTCTTTACCCCCTCATGCGCGGCCACAGCGCCCTGGGCACCCGCCCCCACGAGCCCTGGAGCTTTGGCCTCGAAGTGGAAACCATCTGCCGGCAGGCCATTCAGTTGCGTTACCAGCTGCTGCCCTACCTCTACAGCCTCTTTTGGGAGTCCAGCCAAACCGGATCCCCCATCTTGCGCCCCCTTCTCTACGAGTTTCCCGACGATCCGCAAACCTACGAGATCTCAGATCAAGCCATGCTGGGATCCGCCCTCCTAGCTGCCCCTGTAGTCCGGCCTGGCGTGCGGTGCCGCGCTGTTTACCTACCCCAGGGCACTTGGTTTGATTGGTGGACA
This sequence comes from Synechococcus sp. R6-7, assembly GCF_047461695.1. Classification (NCBI taxonomy): domain Bacteria; kingdom Bacillati; phylum Cyanobacteriota; class Cyanophyceae; order Synechococcales; family Synechococcaceae; genus Synechococcus; species Synechococcus sp. R6-7. The sequence goes on along the minus strand of NZ_JANSHS010000332.1, from coordinate 443 downwards.
GGTCAGGCCCACACCGGCCCCCGCTACATTCTCGTCCCTGCCCCTCTCGAACAACTGCCGCTGTTTGTGCGGGGTGGCTCCGTTCTGCCTTTAGCTCCCCCCTGCCCGTCCACCGCCCACCTGCGCCGTGACCAACCGCACCTCAAACTCTACCCCGGCAACGGCAGCTTCACCCTCTACGAAGACGACGGGGAAACCCTCGCCCATCGAGCAGGAGCCTGGGCCACCACCCTCTTCCGCTTGCGACAGCAAAATGGCCAGCTCATTCTGGAGATCGAGGCCCGCCAGGGCAACTGGAGCCCGCCCCAGCGTAGCTGGCTTCTGGAGCCCCTTGGCCACACTCCCCTCTCCCTGCCGGACACCGGACAGCCGCAACGGGTTCTCTGGCCCACCCCAGAGGATCCCCCGTTTAGGTGACATACTCCCATCACTGACCCTACAGG
>NZ_JANSHS010000331.1:0-2883 GCF_047461695.1 Synechococcus sp. R6-7 | reverse complement strand
CGTTGCGGGTTGTCATCAAAGCGTTTCCCAGAAGCCCCTACTTTGTCTTGTTTCTTACCCGCTCCACCACCGACCTTAAGGCGATTTCAGAGCGTATCAAAGCCATCCTAATTGATGGAAAACCATTGTTGCCCCCTGTTCAGACACCACTGCATCCACTGCTCAGGCTTTGATGAGCTACGCCAAGCGCTACGCCCCGGATCCTAACTTTGTGGCCCTGCGCCTCTCTTTGAAAACGGGTCTGGATCATAGCCGCCTCGAAAAGGGCGCCCTGAGCCGTCAGGAGCTGCGCATTCTCTACAAAGCAGTGGCAGATCTCTTGGGCCGAGAGCGCCTGCCTATTGCCATGCCGGTCTGAGTAGTCGAGAATAGCTGGCGAGGTTTGTCTGAGGGCAGTTGCTGCGCTTGTGGGATCCCCTATTGTTTATCTGAGTTCACTTGCCTATGCTTGAGCATCTACATCTCGACCGCGACCGTAAGCTCATCTCCCTGTTTGGAGAGCCGGTTATCTTCCACTGCCATCACTACAACCTCTTCCTGCAGCAGACTATTGAAGATCCCGACTGGATCGATGGAGTAGGGATCCTGCGCACGGCAGCCCAGGAGATCTTTTACAGTCTTCTGTACGGAGCTTTCAAGGCTCTTGGCATTCAGGAGACCCAAGAGCGCCTGGCAGTGGCAGCTCAGATCTTCAGTTTTTTAGGATTTGGGCGGCTGGCGTTTGAGGTGACCCCTTCAGGCGGGGAAGTGCAGCTTACCCATTCTCACTATGCAGAAGGTTGGCTGAGCAAGTACGGGGATCAGGTCAACCGCACACGTCCCATTGACCACTTGGCGGTGGGCTATGTGGCGGCAGCTCTGGATGCCACGTTTGGCGAGCTGGGAAGCTACGGGGCAGAAGAAACAGAGTGTATGGCCGTTACGCGCAAGGATCACTGCGTGATCCAGGCCACTCGGCTGCCAAAGCCTCAGTCGCTGACTCCCAGTCCAGGCATGGGCAAGCTTATTGAGCAGCCAACCCAGTTCCCGCAGCCCGTAACGGCAGTGGACTATGACGCGGTCAACGAAGCTCTGTGGGGCTTGCCTTTGGCCGGAGATGAGCGGGGGCAAATTCGCGCGTTTAACGTGTTGCTAACGCGCATGCCTGCCAACTACTACAACCGCATTCAATATCGCTTTTTACAGGAGCTGAAGGCGGTGCAGGCTGAGCTGATGGGGGTGGGGGAAGCTCTCATCCGCGAGTCGGGGCATGTTTGTGTGTTCTACACCTTCGGCAACATCATGGAATCGGTGGAGTGGGAAACCCTGGTGGGGCCGATGCTGGAGAAGGACACGGACTGGATCCACGGCGGCTATGCGGTGGCCAGCAGCCTGGGGTGGGGTCGCTGGCAGGCTTTGGAGGTGGTGAGTGGCCAGTCTTGCCGGGTGGCCATTGACGGCAACTACGAAGCCAACTACTTTTTGGCTTCCTACCCACGGGCAGAGGATCCCGCCTGCTATTTTGCTCAAGGGGCGGTGCCGGCGATGATGAATCTGGTCTACAACGGCAACATCCAGCAGAAGCCGGTTTTGGATCAAGTCTTCTACAACCGCCTCTTCCAGCGGGGTGGGCTCTTCCACGGCCAGGAGACCAAAGCCAGAGAGCAAGGGGATCCCTGGTGCGAGTTTTACGCCGCTCGCGTCAGCGGGACGGAGTCCTTGCGGATGTAGGGATCCATGCAGGTGCGCATCCTCAGGCGGCGGGAGTGTGGGGCTGGGTGGGCCACCGACCTGCTGCTGCCACGTTGCCTTGTCTGGTCAGAGGTAGAGGCTCTGGCCCAGGAATGGGGAGCCGCTTGTCGCTGTTTTCAAGGGCAACTGGTGTGGCTGGATCTGCCCTCAGGCCGGATTACGGCTTCGTTGCGGGTGCCCCGCCTAACGTTGCGACTCCACGATGCTAACGCTGAGGCGCAGATCTTAAATCGTTTGCAGCAGTTGGCCAAGTCTTCTGGTTCCCAGACAGAGGGAAGTTAAGGGCAAAACGAGAAGTTTAGCTTGGCACCGACATTTTGCGGCAGACTATCGACCAATGCAGGATCGACTTTCCAGGAGTGCCATGCGCCCACCAAGTTCGAGCCTGCTGAGGAACTGGGAGCCGCGTTCATACTCGCTCATAGTCATAATGTATGCAGCATGCATGCAGCTCGGTACCTACCTTGCCATAGCAAAGAGAGCGCTCCATTCTTGGTTGGGCACACCCGGCTTGGCGATGATCTCAAGGATGCGATTTTGGGCGGCGGGCTGGAATAAACTTTCGACGGCCACTTGGGCTACTTTCGTGCGGGGGATGCTGCCGTCAAAGAGGGTATCCGCCTTGGACAGGACAATACCGTCGTTATTATCCTGATTTTTCAGGCCCCCCGGTCGAACGATGGTGTAGGTGAGGCCGCTTTTTTGCAGATATTCTTCCGCCCGTTTTTTCCACACCAGGATCAGCCAAAACAAATTGAGGGGGTGGAACAACTGAGACACGCACAGAGAAGAAATCAAAACAAAGTGTTGGATCCCTTTGGCTTTGGCCACATCGACCAGGTTCTTGGTGCCTTCATAATCCACTCGGTAGGGCTGAAAGGGATCCCAACTGGGCCTGGCCCCGGTGGCACAGAGCACCACCGTGCATCCTTCCATGCCCGTCTCCAGCGTGGCCGGATCCAGCACATCCCCCACCACCACTTCCGCTTCGGGGGGCAAAACCCGAGCGGCCAGCTCATGGCTGCGCACCAGCGCCCGTACCGGGATGTCGCGGCCCACCAACTCTTTGACAATGCGGCGTCCGGTTTCTCCTGTAGCCCCTGCAACAAAAGCCTGCATAAGTTTCTGATACATTTACGCTGAACACTGCTG
>NZ_JANSHS010000330.1:0-5093 GCF_047461695.1 Synechococcus sp. R6-7 | reverse complement strand
TTTTTCTTTATCAAGGAATGGAAAGTGTGGCTTGCGCTGCTGCACTCCTTCGGTTGTCCTGCCGTTGTTGGCTAAAGTTGGATTGATAAGGAGCACTCCCGGCAGCCAAGCAACTTGAGCCAGGTGGATCTACAGCGGCTTCAGCGCGCCCTTTCCCTAGAAGCAGAGGTGGGGTTTACCGACCTGCGGGGGCGAGAGCAGACCTTCTCCCAATTTTTGGGGAGTGTGTTCGGACAGGATCCCCCCTCTGACTGGGCGCTGAGTGGAGATGACCGGCGGCGGTGGCGAGAACTGGGATCCCGCTATACCTTGTACCCGGAGCTGGAGCTGCCCGAACGCCAGCACCTGGTGGCCGAAACTCGCCGCTGGCTGGAGCGAGTCCGACGTCAGCAAGAGCTGTCCCGACCGAGTTCCCACCAACCTGGCTCGTTTGCAGCCTCGTTGCCACAGCGCTCTGGTTTCCCTGCCGTAGGCGTAGCAACAACCCCCCCAGAGGCAGGGCGGAGCACGATTTCCCCATCTCTCCCCGCCGGCCTCAGCCTGGAGCAGCCGCTGCAGTTTCTCAAAGGCATTGGTCCCAAGTCAGCGGAGAAACTGGCACAACTGGGCCTACACAGCGTGCGGGATGCCCTGTACTACTTCCCCCGCGACTACCTGGACTATTCCCGGCGGGTGCTCATCCGCCAAGCTAAGGTGGGGGAGACCGTTACCCTTGTAGGGACGGTGAAAAGTTGCAGTTGCTTTACCAGCCCTAAGAATCCCTCGCTGACCATCTTCAACCTAAAGATTGCCGACAAAAGTGGTGTAATTACCCTCAGCCGCTTCTACAGCGGGCGGCAGTTTGCCCAGCGCAGTTGGCAAGCTTCCCTGGAGCGGCAATACCCCAAGGGGGCCCTGGTGGCTGCCAGCGGCCTGGTCAAAAAGGGCCGGTTGGGCCTAACGCTGGATAACCCGCAACTGGAGGTGCTGGGGGGAGAGGGCGAGGAGCTGGACAGGCTGGGCAAGATCTTGCCAGTTTACCCTCTCTCAGAAGGGATCCCCGCCGATCTGGTGCGCAAGGCGGTGCAACTGGCTTTGCCGGCGGCGGCCTTGGTGGAGGATCCCTTGCCGGCGGATCTCAAGCGGCAGTTGCAGCTTTTGGACTTGCCTGTTGCCCTGCAGCAGATCCACTTTCCTAAGACCCGAGAGCTGCTGGCCCAGGCCCGGCGGCGGCTGGTGTTCGATGAGTTTTTCTACCTACAACTAAGCCTATTGCAGCGGCGACACCGCTATCGTGCCCAAGCTCAGGCCATACCTCGTTACCAGCCGGCTAGAGGGGAGCTGTTGGATCGCTTCTACCAAATCCTGCCCTTTCAGCTTACCGCTGCCCAGCAGCGGGCCATCGACGAGATCCTAGCGGATCTGCGGGATCCCTTGCCCATGAACCGCCTCTTGCAGGGAGATGTGGGATCCGGCAAAACCGTGGTGGCGGTGGCAGCTGTGCTGGCAGCCATTCAATCCGGTTGGCAGGCGGCCCTCATGGCTCCCACCGAGGTTTTGGCCGAGCAACACTACCGCAAGTTGGTGGAATGGCTCAGCCAGCTGCAGGTGCCCGTTGAACTGTTGACTGGATCCACGCCCCCTGCTAAGCGCCGGGAGATCCTGCGGCAGTTGCAGACCGGGGAATTGCCCTTGGTGGTGGGCACCCATGCTCTCATCCAGCCGGCAGTGCAGTTTCGCAACCTGGGCTTGGTGGTCATCGACGAGCAGCACCGCTTTGGCGTGGAGCAGCGGGCCGCTCTGCAACAGAAAGGGGATCACCCCGATGTGCTCACCATGACCGCCACCCCCATCCCCCGCACCCTCACCCTGGCCCTGCATGGGGATCTGGATGTTACCCAAATTGACGAGCTGCCGCCGGGGCGCAAGCCCGTGCACACCCTGGTGGCCCGGCCAGGGGATCGCCTGCAGGTGATGCGGCTTATCGAGCGGGAAATTGCCCAAGGGCGGCAGGCCTACGTGGTGCTGCCGTTGATTGAAGAGTCGGAGAAGCTGGATCTCAAGTCTGCCATCGAGGAACACCAGCGTCTGCAGGAAAAGGTCTTCCCCCAATTTCGGGTGGGCCTGCTGCACGGGCGCTTGACCAGTAGCGAGAAGGAAGCTGTCATTGCGGCCTTTCGCCGGCGGGAGCTGGATATTCTGGTCTCTACCACGGTGGTGGAGGTGGGGGTAGATGTGCCCAATGCCTCGGTGATGCTGGTGGAGCATGCGGAGCGCTTTGGGCTCTCCCAACTGCACCAACTGCGGGGGCGGGTAGGGCGGGGATCTGACCAGGCCTACTGCATCCTGATGACAGGATCCAAAAGCGAGGAGGCCCTGCGGCGGCTCAAGGTGCTGGAGCAGTCCCACGACGGGTTTTTCATTGCCGAGATGGACCTGCGCTTCCGCGGCCCAGGGGAGGTGATGGGCACCCGCCAGTCGGGGCTACCCGATTTTGCCCTGGCCAGTCTCATGGAGGATCAAGAGGTGCTGCAGCTGGCCCGCCAGGCGGCAGAGCAGCTTATTGTCCAAGACCCCGACCTGAAGCGCTGGCCCCCCTTAAGCCGCATACTGGAAGAGCGTCAGGCCCGTCTCTTGGGCCCTGGGTTGTTGACCTAAGCTAGGGGCAATTGGAGCACTATGCCCTATACCCTCGAAGACTTAAAAGCCCACGGCCTTTCCCCGGCGGAATATCAACAGATCCAGCAGCAGCTGGGCCGGGATCCCAACCCCAACGAGCTGGCCATGTTTGGGGTGATGTGGTCAGAGCACTGCTGCTACAAAAACTCCCGCCCTCTGCTGAAAAACTTTCCCACCACGGGCGAGCGGGTAGTGGTGGGGCCGGGGGAAAATGCCGGCGTAGTGGATCTGGGGGAGGGGGATTGGCTGGCGTTTAAGATCGAGTCCCACAACCATCCTTCGGCAGTGGAGCCCTTCCAGGGGGCAGCTACCGGCGTGGGAGGGATCCTGCGGGATATCTTTACCCTGGGCGCCCGTCCCATTGCCCTGCTTAACTCGCTGCGCTTTGGGCCGCTGACCGATCCCCGCAACCGCCGCCTCATGGCCAGGGTGGTGGAAGGGATCGCCCACTACGGCAACTGTGTCGGGGTACCCACAGTGGGGGGAGAAGTGGCGGTGGATCCCTGCTACAGCGGCAATCCCTTGGTCAACGTCATGGCCCTGGGGCTGCTGGAGACGCCGGCAGTGGTGAAATCGGCAGCGCGGGGGGTGGGGAACCCGGTCTTGTACGTGGGCGCCACCACCGGGCGGGATGGCATCCGCGGCGCCAGCTTTGCCAGCGCCGAGCTCAAGGAGGATGCGCAGCAGGATCGGCCGGCAGTGCAGGTGGGGGATCCCTTCCTGGGCAAGTGCCTCATCGAGGCCTGTCTGGAGGCCTTTGCCACAGGAGCTGTGGTGGCTGCCCAGGATATGGGGGCAGCCGGGATCACCTGCTCCACCGCGGAGATGGCCGCCAAGGGAGGGGTGGGGATCCGCTTTGACCTCGACCGAGTGCCGGCGCGGGAAAGCGGCATGGCTGCCTGGGAATACCTGCTCTCGGAATCCCAGGAGCGGATGCTGCTGGTGGTGCAAAAAGGCCGCGAGGCGGAGGTGATGGAGATCTTCCACCGCTGGGGTTTGCAAGCTAGTGTGGCCGGGGAAGTCATTGCCGAGCCGCTGGTGGAGATCTGGCACCAGGGATCCTGCGTGGTGCAGGTGCCGGCGCGGGCTTTGGCCGAAGACACCCCCGTCTATGTCCGTCCGGTGTTGCCAGAGCCGCCAGCCTACGTGCAGGCAGCGTGGCAATGGGATCCCGCCACTCTACCCCCTTGTGATTGCCAGGGGATCCACCTCGCTCAGGCAACGCTGGCATGGAAAGAGGTGCTGCTGCAGCTTTTGGCCAGCCCCACCCTGGCCAGCAAAGCCTGGATCTATCGCCAATACGACCACCAGGTGCAAAACAACACCGTCCTTTGGCCGGGCCAGGGAGATGCGGCGGTTATCCGCATCCGTTCCCAAAAGTTTGGCGTGGGCGAGGTGCCGCCCCTGCGAGCTTCCCGCAAGGCCATCGCTGCCACCCTGGATGGCAATGGCCGCTGGGTGTATTTGGATCCCTACGAGGGGGCCAAGGCAGCCGTGGCGGAAGCTGCCCGCAACCTCACCTGTGTGGGGGCCGATCCCCTAGCTGTTACCGATAACCTTAACTTTGGCAATCCCGAAAACCCGGTGGTGTACTGGCAGCTGGCCCTGGCCTCTCGGGGGATTGGAGATGCCTGCCGTGCCCTCGGTACGCCGGTAACGGGGGGAAACGTTTCTCTCTACAACGAGACCCTCACCCCCCAGGGATCGCAGGCTATCTACCCTACCCCTGTCATTGGCATGGTGGGTCTCATTCCCGACTTGAAATGCATCTGTGGCCAGGGGTGGCAGCAAGCAGGGGATCTCATTTACCTCCTGGGATCCCAGGCCCTCACCAGCTTGGGGGGCAGCGAGTATTTGGCGGTCATCCACCAGCAAATTACGGGCCGGCCCGCGCCAGTGGATCTGGAATTGGAAAAGCGGGTGCAAGCTGCCTGTCGCCATGGAATCCGCCAGGGCTGGGTGCGCTCTACCCACGACTGCAGCGAGGGGGGATTGGCTGTGGCTTTGGCAGAAGCCTGCTTGAGCGGAGGCCGCGGCGCAACCCTCTCCCTGGCTCCTGGATCCTTGCGCTGGGATCAGGCCCTGTTTGGCGAGGGATCCAGCCGCATCCTGGTTTCTGTGGATCCGGCCCAGCGCTCTGCTTGGGAAGCCTACTTAGAAGCGCAGCTTGCCGGCCAGTGGCAGCTTTTGGGAGAGGTGGGATCCCCTGCGGATCCCCTGCTCTTAAGGACGGCAGAAGAGGATCCCTTACTGGTGGTGTCTTTGGCAGCCATGCAGGCCGCCTACCACGGTGCCTTTTCGGACTAGCTGAGCCTCGGTTGGGAAACCGTTTTCTGCGCCCAGCTCCCTTCTCCCTTGGGGAGAGGGGCCAGAGGTTGGAGAGGACAACATCCTTAGGGGGATTTTTCCTGATACATTTACGCTGAACACTGCTG
>NZ_JANSHS010000329.1:0-605 GCF_047461695.1 Synechococcus sp. R6-7 | reverse complement strand
CCACCACCCCGTCAAGATATCCAACCCAAAATTTTTTGAAGCCAGAAGGGATCCGGATCCACCGCTAGACTGTTGAAGTGAGCTTAGTTTGGGTCAGACGGGTTTATGGGGATTGTGATTGGGGCTGTTGCTCCTGACTTTAGCTTGCCTGCGGTGGGGAAAGGGATCCAAAAGGGAGCCCAGATTTCACTGGCGGCCTACCGGGGCAAGAGCAAGGTGTTGCTGGCCTTTTACCCGGCGGATTTTTCCCCGGTATGCACGAGCGAGATGCGTTGCTTTCGGGAGGATTGGGAAGCTTTCCGGGCCGCGGGCTGCGAGATCTTGGGGATCAGCAGCGATCCCCTCTCCAGGCACCAAGCCTTTGCCGAGCAGCTTAAGCTGGAGTTTCCTTTGCTGAGCGATGTGGACAGAACCGTGAGCCAGCAGTACGGGGTGGACAGCCTGCTGGGGACGCGGCGGGCCTATTTTTTGGTGGATAGCCAAGGGATCCTACGCTACCAGCATGTGGAGTGGCTGCCCTTGTTCAAGCGAGACAACCGAGAGCTGCTGGAGGCCGTGAGGGCGATTAGCTAGCTCGCCGGGAAGCCCCGCACTCTCTGCAACAG
>NZ_JANSHS010000328.1:0-3271 GCF_047461695.1 Synechococcus sp. R6-7 | reverse complement strand
GGGCCGGGGAAGAACTCTCCCACTTTCTTCAGCAGCGTCAGCCAGGGGGTTTTGGGGGCAAAACTGAAGATCAGGCGGGACCGAGCCAGGCGGGTCAGGTGCTTTAGCATGCGCAGGGCCTCGGCTTCAGGGTAGTGGATCATCACATCGAGGCAGATGACGACATCGTATTCCCCTGTCAATTCCTCCAGATCCGAGACCCAAAATTGGGGGTTGTCTGTGGATCCCAACTCCATTTGCTGGCGGCGGCGTGCTTCGTTCACCATTTGTTCCGAGATGTCGCTGGCGAACACCTGTGCCCCCCTGGCGGCCAAGGGCAAGCTGAGGCTGCCCACCCCGCATCCGGCATCACAAATGCGTAAACCGGAGGGATCCCCCAACCACTGCAACACCGTCTCTACTGTGCGAGCATGGCCAAGGCGGATGTCTTTTTGGACGAAATTGACTTCTTCTTCACCATAAATGCGCCGCCAGCGCTCGAAGCCAACGGAGTTGAAATAATCGCGGACAATGGTTTTCTCTTGCATAGAACTTCCAGCTAGGGATCCGGCGAGAGAAAAAGATGAACGCTCTGCTTTTCTTCGCCAACGCGCATCCCATTCTACCCCGAGGCCCCGTAACCCTCTGCATCGTTGCCCTAGGATTGTATTAGAATTAACTCGCATGCCTTGGATGTTGCCCCATGACCGAAGCTGAGATTGCCCAAGCGTTGCAGGCTCGGTTGGCTGCCCCGGTCAGAATTGCGGTCAAACGCCGCCAAGGTCATCTGCATGTTCTTCTGAATCGATCCTCCTCGGCCCGAGTGGACTACCCCCATCTCATGGAACGGGTGCAGGCGGAGCTCAGGGCGTTGGGCTTGCCCGGCTTGGAGCAGGTCACGGTGTACGGGCGTGAGTCGGGACATTCTGAATACGAGTGGGAGCAAACGGCCCCCTTGTTGAACCCGCTGCTGGCCTCAGAAGAAACCACGGTTCTGTTGGAAAAAAAAGGCGACTTCTTGTTGCAGGATCTAACAGTTGTTGCCCCAGATTCGGTCAACTCAAAGCCTGAACCTGCGCCGGAGAATCCTGTCGGGAAAACCGACAAAGGCCGCGGATCCCGCATCTCCTGGGTGTGGCTGGGGGGAGCTGTACTGATTGTCGGAGCTGGGGTAGTTCTTTTGCTGGTTGCCCTTCTCTGAAAGAGCTGGGTAAAGGTTCTTGTTCTTGTCTTGGGAAAAGCCTCAGGGAGCGTTGCCGAGGGTCGCCGATGGACTTTGAGAACGCCGGGATCCGGTCAATTGGGCTTTTTGCAAGGCATCCTGCAGCATTCGCTCCACCAACTCGGTGAACGTCCACCCCAGAGCTGCCGCCGCATCGGGACAGAGGGAGGTGGGGGTCATGCCGGGCAGTGTATTCACCTCCAACACCCAAGGATTTTCCTCGGGATCCACTCGCAGATCCACCCGCGCCAAGCCTTCGCACCCCAACGCCTGGTAGGCCTTCAGACCTGCCGCCTCACAGCGGGCCAACCCTGCCGGGCTGAGGGAACAGGGGATCAAATGCCGCGAGCCACCGGGTGCGTACTTGGCTTCGTAGTCGTAGAAGTCGCCTTGGGCGGGGATGATCTCAATGGCCGGAAGAACTTGGCCGGACAAGATCGAGAGGGTGATCTCCTTGCCGGGAACATAGCGCTCCAGAAAAATCCGCGACGAGACTGAGCGGGCCAACTCCAGCCCCTGAGCAAATGACCTCTCATCCCGGACAATGCTGATGCCCACCGTCGAGCCGTTGTTGCTGGGCTTAATCACCAGTGGGGATCCCAACTCTGCCGCACAGTCAGCCCAAGCGAGGGGGTTTTGGTCGTCCCAAACCTGCCAATCGGGGGTAGGGATCCCCGCGGCGCGAAAGATCTGCTTGGAGACCAGCTTATCCATGGCCAGAGCACTGGCCAGCGGCCCGGATCCCTGGTAGGGCAGGCCCAGCCAGTCCAGCATCCCCTGTACCACCCCATCCTCGCCACCAGGGCCATGCAAGGCAATCCAAACGAAGTCGCAGCCGGCTTGCCGTTCCTGCCAAAGGCGCAGAGGCAGATCCTCATCTGGGTCGATTACCTTGACCCGATGGCCCAGGTCCTCCAAAGCCCGTTTGCAGGCTTTACCCGTTACCCAAGAGACTTGACGTTCTGCCGAACGCCCCCCCGCCAAGACAACAATGTTCATGGCCTAACCCCAAAGCACTCCCCACCCTTGACAACCGGCACCAAGATACCGGCATTCCTTCACTCTACTCTACGAAGGGGGCCGTCGGCGGCGCAAGAACTCGGGAATATCTAAGCCTCCAGACATCGGCGGCTCAGGCTCCGGAGGCTGTCGAGGCGGCAGCCCAGAGCCCGTGGGAGTGGGCTTGGGAACCCCCGACTTGTTGGAGGCAGAAACTTTGGTTGCAGCAGGGATGGCGGCTGGATGGGCTTTCTCTTGGAAACCGGTGGCGATGACCGTGATGCGCACTTCCCCCTGCATGCGCTCGTCTTGGACGGTGCCGAAGATGATGTTGGCCTCGGGATCCACTGCCTCGGCGATGATCTCTGCAGCCACCGTGACCTCATGCAAGGACAAATCCGGCCCACCGGTAATGTTGAAGAGGACACCTTTAGCCCCTTCGATGGAGGTTTCCAAAAGCGGCGAAGATACAGCGGTAATGGCAGCCTCGCGGGCGCGGGACTTGCCGGATCCCATGCCAATTCCCATCAAGGCAGAGCCGGCATCGGCCATCACGCTGCGCACATCGGCAAAATCCACATTGATCATGCCGGGAATGAGAATGATATCCGAGATGCCCTGCACCCCCTGCCGCAGCACATCATCAGCAACGCGAAAAGCCTCTTGGACAGGGGTTTGCTCGGAGATCACCGAAAGCAACTTGTCATTGGGAATTACAATCAGGGTATCAACTGCCTCCCGCAGCGCTTGGATCCCTTCCTCGGCCTGCTTGCTGCGGCGTTTGCCCTCAAAGGAAAAAGGCCGTGTCACCACTCCCACCGTCAGGGCACCACTGGCTTTGGCAATTTGGGCGATGACGGGTGCTCCACCCGTGCCCGTGCCTCCCCCCATGCCGGCGGCAATGAAGACCAGATCTGCCCCTTTGATGGCTGCCGATATTTCTTCGCTGGATTCTTCTGCCGCTTTCTGGCCAATGGCCGGGTTACCACCTGCACCCAAGCCTCGAGTCAGCTTCTGCCCAATTTGCAAGCGGTTCACTGCCGAGGACTGGGCAAGGGCCTGCGCATCGGT
>NZ_JANSHS010000327.1:0-5253 GCF_047461695.1 Synechococcus sp. R6-7 | reverse complement strand
TGCACCTGTGGCTGGATGAGGCGATGGAAGCGCCCAACCCGGCTTCGATTTTGCGCAATTCGGCAGTGGTGGCCTGCGGGGCTTTTGTGCTGATTAAGCTGCAGCCGCTCTTGGCCCTATCGCCAGTTACAGATGGGGTCTTGGTGGTCATCGGCACGATCACAGCCCTGGGCGGATCCCTGGTGGCCTTGGCGCAAATTGACCTCAAGCGCACCTTTTCCTATTCCACCAGCGCCTACTTGGGGTTGGTGTTTATGGCAGTGGGGATGCAGCAGCCGGATTTGGCCCTGGAGCTGCTGCTCATGCACGGCTTGGCTAAGGCGCTGCTGTTTATGGGGGTGGGATCCCTCATCTACACCACCTCTACCCAAGATTTGACAGAGCTGGGGGGCCTGCGCAGCCGCATGCCGGCCACGGTGGCCGCTTTTGCCGTGGGATCCCTGGGGATGGTGGCCCTGCTGCCGCTGGGGTGCTTTTGGACGCTGGCCCGCCTGGCGCTGGTGTACGGCGTTTTGCAACCGGCCCTGGTGGGGGTGCTGCTGTGGGTAAACGGGCTGACGGCTCTCAACCTGGCGCGGGTGTTTGGCCTGGTCTTTTTGGGATCCCCGCAACCCAAAACCCGCCGGGCCCCTGAGGTGGGCTGGCTGATGGCTCTGCCCATGGGCATCCTGACGGTGCAAACCTTGCTCATGCCCTGGCTGTTGGGGCGCTGGGGGCTCTATCCCGACTGGAACCCGCAGCTGAGGTGGATGGCAGCCCTGCTGACGGCTGCTGGGCTGGTGGGGGCAGCCATTGGCGGCTGGCTGTACTGGGGGGACCAACGGAGGGTATATCTGCCCTGGCCGGAGTTGCAGGATCTGCTGGCCCACGACTTTTACACGGGGCACCTCTACCAAGCCCTGGTGGTGCAACCGGTCAGCGCCCTCTCCCGCAGATTGGAGTGGCTGGATCGCAACGGAGTGGACGGCTTGGTGAACGGGGTGAGCCTGGCCTTTTTCTTCAGCGGCGAAGCCCTCAAGTACACCCTGTCGGGGCGGATGCAACTCTATGTGCTGGTGATCGTCATGGGGGTGGTGTTGGTTACAGCTTGGCTACTGCGTTCGCCCCATTTGGGGTTGGCCTATTGATGGGAGAGAGCCATGTTGAGCCTTTTGATTGGGATCCCGTTGTTGGGGAGCATCTTGATTGGGTTGATTCCCGAGCAGGCGGGGAAGGGCTTGCACCGGGCTTTGGCCTTGGGGTTTGGGTGGGTTTTGTTTGGCCTGAGCGCGGGGCTGTTGCTGATCTTTGACCCCCACCTTGGATCCCTGCAATTGGCGGAAAAGATGGCCTGGATCCCCCAGTTGGGCTTGGTTTATGAGGTGGGAGTGGATGGGATCTCTCTGCCTTTGGTGGTGATGACCGGGCTACTGGTGTTGATGGCTATTTGGGCCAGCGGCCAGGTGGAGCGGCCCCGCCTCTACTACAGCTTGGTGCTCATGCTGGCGGCAGCGGTGGCCGGAGCTTTTTTGGCTCAGAATTTGCTGCTGTTTTTCCTGTTCTATGAAGTGGAGCTGATCCCCCTGTATTTGCTCATCGCCATCTGGGGAGGGCCGCGCCGCACCTATGCCGCCACCAAGTTTTTGGTTTACACCGCTCTGTCGGGGATCCTCCTCTTGATTGGCTTTTTCGGCCTCAGTTGGCTGAGCGATGCCCACAGCTTTACCTACACCGTCCTGCAGGCCCACCCTTTACCTCGGCTGTCGCAGATCCTTTTGCTCATTCCCATTCTGCTGGGCCTGGCCATCAAGATCCCCTTGGTGCCCTTCCACACCTGGTTGCCGGATGCCCATGTGGAGGCTTCCACCCCCATTTCCGTTTTGCTGGCGGGTTTGCTTTTGAAGTTGGGCACCTACGGCCTGGTGCGCTTTGGCCTGCAGCTCTTGCCGGATGCCTGGGATCAAGCCGGGCCTTGGCTGGCCGGTTGGGCGGTGGTTAACGTGCTCTATGGATCCCTGAACGCCTTGGTGCAGCAGGACATGAAAAAGCTGGTGGCCTACAGCTCCATTGCCCACATGGGCTACATTCTCTTGGCAACGGCAGCGGCAACCCCTCTATCCCTGGTGGGATCCGTCTTCCAGATGGTCAGCCACGGCCTGATCTCGGCGCTACTGTTTCTACTGGTGGGAGCCGTCTACACCAACACCGGCACACGGGATCTGAGGTTGTTGCAAGGGTTGCTCAACCCAGAGCGGGGCTTGCCGTTGATTGGTAGCTTAATGGTGCTGGGGGTGATGGCCAGCGGCGGTACACCCGGCATGGTGGGCTTTATCGCCGAGTTCGCCATCTTTCGGGGCAGCTTTGCCGTCTTTCCCCTGCAAACGCTCCTGTGCATGGTGGGGACGGGATTGACGGCGGCCTATTTTCTGCTGATGGTGAACCGTGTCTTTTTTGGGCGCCTCTCGCAAGTGGCCATAGCCATGCAACGCCACGCCACTGAAGAGCGCCTGCCTGCTGTTGTTTTGGCAACGCTGGTGGTGTTACTGGGCCTGCAGCCTAGCTGGGCAACCCGCTGGGTGGAGTCCACCACCTTGGCCTTGGCCAAGGCTAACCTAGCTGGTGTTGCAGGACTGGTCACTGCCTTTCAGTTTGGGTTGTCTTCCTTGTGATGATTTGATGAGATCGACGGAGTTTCTTTTGCTCCCATGACTGCCACTCTTGCTCCTGCTCCTTCCTGCTTCTTTCTGGCCGGCTTATCTCCTCTGGAGCAACTGCAACTGGCTCCTATTGTCCAGCGCCTAGAGGCAGGGGGAGCCCTTGTGCCGGATGCCCCTGCCAATCGCCTAGAGGTCATTGGCATCCTGCATAGCTACGGCGAGGTGCTGGATGCCTATTCGCGCAATTTGATCTTTATTGCCGACCACCAATTTTTGGAGCTTTTTCCGGCGTTCAAGTATTTCAACGGCGAGATTACCCTGGGCAAATGGCTGCGCTACCTGTGGCATGACCGCATCAACTACGAGTTTGCCGAATACTGCATGAAGGCTATGCTCTGGCATGGGGGAGGGGGGCTAGACCGCTACCTGGATACCCCTGAATTTGTCGAGCGGGCCAAGAGAGCCATCCGGGCCAAAATCCGCTTCAATCCCTTCTTGCAGGGCTTGGGGATCTTGTTTCCCGACTTTGCTCTAGAACAGGTGCGCATGCTGGCTATGTACAGCGGCTTGGGCCAGTTTTGGCGGGTGATGAGCGATATTTTCCTGGCGCTGGCCAAGCGCTCTGAGACAGAACCCCACCTCACCATTCCCGACGTGGTGGCTCACATCCAGCAGGGGTTGGTGGCAGCTGCCGACAAGCCTATCACCTACGCTCCCTGCATCTGGGGCCGCCGCTACGAGATCATTCCTCTCTCAGCAGGCCTGACCTTCCTGCCGGATACGGCCATCCCTTATGTGGAAGCGGTGTTTTTCCGCTCCTTTCCCTTTATGGGCACGGTTGCCTACAACGCCCAGGCCCACCAGATCCCGGCTGAGCAGGCTGACTTTGCCTACGGCGCCCTCTACGCCGATCCGCTGCCGGTAGGCAGCGCTGGGATCCCGCCTACCCTGTTGATGCAGGATATGATGCGCCACCTGCCCCCCTACTTGCGAGAGCACTACCGCCGCCAGCCTCGCGGGGATGATGACCTGCGGGTGAAAATCTGCCTTAGCTTCCAAAAGGCCATGTTCTGTGTTACCACTGCCGCCCTGCGGGCTCTTGCCCCCTTCCCTCTGGAAACTCAGGATCCCCAGCAGCAGTTGGCCAACCGCAAGTTTCTGGCTCCTTGGCTGCAGCGCCTGCTGGGATCCCGTCTGTTAAAGGTGCAGGAAGAAAGGGTTGAGGCCTAGCTGAGCTGGGAACTGCTACTTTTGGTTACTGGAAGGGGGATCCCCTTTTCGGATACAATATCTGCGCCCAGTTGAGCAATGGGGTGGCGTAGCCAAGTGGTAAGGCAGAGGTCTGCAAAACCTCTATGCGCCAGTTCGAATCTGGCCGCCACCTTTTAAACCTTACTTGCATCCCAAGCAGGGCAAGCATGAAAGACAAGCTGATATTGATGATCCCCGGCCCCACTCCCGTTCCCGAGAGTGCGCTGCTGGCGATGGCACGGGGGCCCATCGAGCACCGCAGCAAAGAGTTCACCGCCATTTTGGAAGAGGTCACCGATGGGTTGCGCTGGCTGCACCAAACCACCTCAGATGTGTTTGTCTTTTCCGCCAGTGGCACCGGCGCTATGGAAGCCGGGATCCTCAACACCCTCAGCCCTGGGGATCGGGTTTTGGTGGGGGTGAACGGCAAGTTTGGGGAGCGCTGGGCGGAAATGTCCGAGCAGTTTGGCCTTCAGTGTGAGCGGGTGGAAACTCCCTGGGGGATCCCTTACCCCGTCGAGATCTTCCAAGAAAAGCTGGCTGCCGACCGGGAAAAAACCATCAAAGCCGTCATCCTCACCCATTCGGAAACTTCCAGCGGCGTAGCCAACGATGTCCAAGCTATTGCTGCTGCTGCCCGCGAGCACGGGGAAGCCCTCGTCCTGGTGGATGGGGTCACCAGCGTGGGGGCAATGCCGGTGTTAATGGACGAATGGGGCTTGGATGTGGTGGCCTCGGGATCCCAGAAGGGCTATATGATCCCACCAGGGCTGGGATTTGTGGCCGTCAGCCCGCGGGCCATGGCCGCTACGGAGCGCTCTAGGTTTCCCAAGTACTACTGGAGCTTTAAGCTGGCGCAAAAGGCCCTGCACCAGGGCACCACTCCCTTTACCCCGGCGGTGAACCTGTTTTATGCCCTGCGAACGACGTTACAGATGATGCGGGCAGAGGGTTTGGAAGCCATCTACCGGCGTCATGCCAAGCTGGCCCAGGCCACCCGTGCTGGCGTCAAGGCTCTGGGGCTAAAGCTCTTGGTTGATCCAGAGTCAGCGGCCAGTCCTTCGGTAACAGCTGTACTCGCTCCCGAAGGGATCAACGCTGACACCATCCGCAGCACCTTGAAGAAACACTTCGACATCGCCCTTGCCGCTGGACAAGACCACCTCAAGGGCAAAATCTTCCGCATTGGCCATTTGGGCTTTGTGAGTGACCGCGATGTGCTGATGACCTTGGCTGCTCTGGAGTCAGCTTTACACACCGTGGGCTACAGCGACTTCACCCCAGGGGCGGGAACTCGCGCCGCCGAGGAAGTATTGGCCCACGGCTTCTGAGCCCCCAGCTCAGCTAGAAATCGCAGGAGCCCCGC
>NZ_JANSHS010000326.1:0-6451 GCF_047461695.1 Synechococcus sp. R6-7 | reverse complement strand
GGGGCAGCTCGTCTGGCCCGCTGAAACCAGGGGTGCTGATCCGAAGTGTGGTTGAGGATGAGCTCAATGATGACGCGGATCCCCCGCTTATGGGCAGCCTCCAGAAAGATCTTGAAGTCCTCTAGGGTGCCCAAGTCAGGGTGAACACTGGTAAAGTCAGAAACGTCGTAGCCGTCATCTTTTAAAGGCGAGGGGAAAAACGGCAGCAGCCAGACGGCTGTAATCCCCAGTTCTTGCAAGTAGTCCAGCTTTTCGGTCAGGCCCTGGAAGTCGCCCACGCCATCGCCGTCGCTGTCGAAAAAGGCCCGTGCCGGCAGCTCGTAGATGATTGCATCTTTGTACCAAAGGGGGTCGTGGGTGAGGGGGGAGATGAGGCTGCGCAGAGGGGCTCGGATCATCATGTCGGTCATGTCGGCAACAGAGACAGGATTGGGACACCTTGGCAACCCTAGCCGTTGAATGGGGATCCCCTCAATAGGCTACAGCCTTCTCTTGGGTGCCAGGGATCCCCGGCGTCGGTTCAGGCAATGCCACTCCGCTTCTGGGCTTCCTTGCGGGAGACGGCCACGTGGCGCAGGCCGGCCCGGAGCAGCTCCTGCTCGATCAAGGCAAAAAACCGCTGCCGATCCCCGCTTCTCACCACCGCCAAATGATGGGCTTCCGCCAAGGCGATGGGGTAGCCAAAGCCCTTGTGCACTTGGCTCAGCACCCCTGCCAGAGCCCGCTGCAGCAACTCCGCATCCTGGACCACCCAAGCGGGAAACTCCAGGCGAGCAATTTCGGCTTGGCCCAGGGATCCCTCGCCAACATTGAGGTAACAACAGTGGACGTGGTGTTCCCCGAAGGCGTCCAACACGCTGGCGCCGCTGCGCCAAAGGGGGCTGCGCTCTCCCGGCTGCAGCAGGGATCCCCAAAAGACGCGGTCTGCCAGGGGGGCGAAGGGATGGCAGGGAGGAGACTTCTCGCCGGGACAGTAGCGGTAGCAGTCACAGCCCAGGTACGGGCACAGCCCCAAGCGCAGGTAGTTGAGGGTTTCGCTGCTGCGGGAGGCGCTGATGTAACCCACGAGAGGAATGCGGGCCGCCCGCAACTGCTCCAAGGTCGCCAGAATGGGATCCAACCAGGGGCGCCGGGCCGACTGGGGCAGAGGCTCCAGTCCCCAAGGGATTAGGGATCCATCCAGGAGCGCCAGCGTGATGCGGCGACGGGGCACCGACAGGGCCAAACGAGCCAGCTCCTCCAGTTCCGCTTGGGAGCGTCGTAAGGCCAGTATCTCTTCCAGCCCCAACGAGGACTCCGTGCCGCTGGTAGGATTGCGTTCACCTGGAGCGCGCTGCGGGCGAGAGTCTCGCCGGTTAAGGGGGGCCCTCGGCAACCCTTCTGCCCGCGGTTCCGAGAGAGGGGAGTCTGAGCGGTTTTGCTGGGCAAGGGGCCCATCTCCATACAGCAGCAGGGGCTGGCTGTCCAGGAGCGGCCACTCCTGGGTGCCGTAGTGGAGAACCACGCGCCCAACATTGATCAGCGAGCAGTAGGCAATCTCGTGGTGACTGGGCAAAATCTGGGATCCATCCGTGGCCACCACCGTGTGTCGCCCCTGCAGAGGCTCGACCTTGGGCAGGGATCCCCAGGCTTCCGGCGGCTCGGCGGGGCTGGCGCAAACAAACGACAGATGGGATCCCCACTCGGCCCAGCGGGACTGCCAAACCTGCGGCTCCTGCTGCCAGCGCTCGAAAACTTGCCAGGCTTGGCGGAGGCGTTCTTGGCTGGCTTTCGACTCCTGTTGCAGGTGCCGGGTGAACGCAGGAATTTGCCCGCTCAGCTTAACCAGATCCAACATGATGGCCGCATCAGCCCTGCATGGCAATAGGGCTGCCAGAAGCGGAAGAAGCCACATCTTGTCCTTCTGAGGAGTTGAGCAGCTCTTCCAGCGGAAACTCCCCGTAGACCTCGCTGCTGTTGTTGGGACTCTCCTGCAGGCGAACCCGATGCAACTGCACCCCCAGCTCCCGCAGGGGCAGAGTCAGCAGCCGCTGGATGTAGAGGGCGATGTTTTCGGCAGTAGGCACCACCTGGGCAAAGTAGGGAATGTCTTTGTTCAAAAAGGTGTGATCCAGCGGCTTCACCACCTGCTCCTCGATCAGCCGCTGCAGGGCCGCCAAGTCCACGATCATCCCCGTGCGCGGGTCGATGGATCCCTTGACAGTGATCTCCAGGCCGTAGTTGTGGCCGTGGCCGTGGGGACGGGCACAGAGGCCGTAGATGGCGCTGTTTTCTTCAAAACTCAGGTGATCCAGAGCCAAGCGGTGGGCGGCGCTGAAATGGGTGGCAACAGTCAAGTAGGCTTGCATGGCTTCTCCTCGGTATTCGGCCCAAAGCTCAGGATCTTCGTACAGACGGACGCTGGTTAGGGGCAAGGCATCGGCCAGGCGTTGCCAAATCACGTAAGCGATAAACTCGGTAGTGGGCAAGGTTTGGGCAAACTCCGGCCAAGCTTGATTTAGATAAGCAAAGTTGAGATCTTGAATCACCCGCTGCCGGATCACCTGCTTCACCTCTGAGAGGTTGAGCACCATCCCATAGTCATCCACCTCACCACTCATGCCCACCTCCAGCACATAGTTGTGGCCATGGCCGGGAAAACGGGCATTTGGGCCAAAGCGGGCTAAGTTCTCGGCTTCTGAGAGTTCGGGCAACCAGTACCGATGGCTGGCGGCAAATTGCGCACGGCGGTAGATTGTACAGATTCTGGACATGAGTGGAGAGGAGAGCATCTGCCGGGGGATCCACCCTTTAGCTTGACACACTCCCCGGCCCAGAGGGTGGAAATTCTCAGCGGCCCTCAGCCTACCCTCCCAGTGGTCTTGCCGTCATCTCTGTCCTGCGCCAGGTCAGGCACTTGCCCTGCCGACCGGGTCGGCCTGTGCATACCCTCATTTCCCAGAAAGCATTTCGAGCAAGGTTTTGGCGGCATTGTGTCCTGAGAGCCAAGCCCCCTCTACGCGCCCTCCGGCGCACCAATCGCCGGCACAAACCAAAGGCAATCCCTCAGCAGCGGAAACCGGCACACGGGTGCTTAAGCTGGCCAATCCCGTGGTTTCCAAAGGCAAAGCGTAGCGCCAACGGTGCACCTGCATCCATTGTGGCGAAGCCAACCAGGGATCCAGCCGTTGGGCTGCGTGGGCCAGCAATTCTCGACCGGCCTTTTCCAGCTCAGAGGGGCCGGCCTCCAAGTACAGAGATGACCACTCCGCCCCCCCATGCAAGACCACCACAGGCGGGAGCGGCTGCAGGCGCTTGCTGCTGTCCAGTCCCAGCCAGGCCAACATCGGATCCTCCAAGCACTTGATCCCCTTCCAAGGCGGCGTATGCTCAGAGTAGCCCGCCAAAACCGCAAGGCAGGGTTGATACTGGGCGGATTCCAGTAGAGGCAACAGGTTTTCAGCCGAAGGGATCCCTTCCCGGAGCAGGGGCAGCAACTGGGGGGCCGGGATTGTCGCCACCAAGGCAGCAGCCTCGTAGCATTGGCCGTTCTCCGCTTTCAATTGCCAGGTGGTTACCAAAGGTTTGAGGCTGACCACACGAGTTTGGGTGTGTACCGACAGCGGGGCAGCCAGGTGTTTGGCCAGCGTCGTCATGCCCTGAGGGCAGACATAGCGCGGTTTTTCATCGTTGGGATCCTCTGGGCGCAGCCCTTCTCGATCCAGCACATGCAGCGAGCGCGTCCATTCCGCCAGCAGCCCCAGGCCCAGCAGCTCCTTCACCCAGCGATAAAAGCCATCCGAATCGGCAGTCAGGTATTGAGCCCCATGATCCACCGGCACCGTTTGCCCAGCATGTTCAACTCGACGGGTGGCCATGCGCCCGCCCAAGCCTGCCGATTTTTCCAGCACCAGAACCTGGAGCCCTGCCCGCAGCAGTTGCCTTGCACACACCAAACCGGCCACTCCCGCCCCGATGACAATCACATCGGCGGATGTTGAGCGGGCTCCCTCGGAAGGGGTTACCGCTGCCTGGGTTGCTTCGCCTAGCATACTGAGCCTGCCAGCTGTGACCGGATCCGCACGTTCAGCTCCCGCCTCTGCCGAAGGGGTTGTTGCCCCTCTCTCCGAAGAGCTTGGCTTCTCCCTTGATGGCAGCCTTGATGATGTTGTAGGCAGCCCAGGCAACCACCAAAACAATGGGCGACAAAACGATCAGCGGACGAAGATCAATGTCCATGGTTTTCTTCCCCCCCTAACATAGATTGATTTACCGACTGCTTGGAACAAGAGCCTCCAGGGTTGGCCACCGCCAGAATCCCGATAGGGTGAAACCGTTTTCGACTCTGGATCCCGCATAAGCTGAGGTGCAACTCTGGAAAGATGGCTAAGTCCAGAATAAACCCAAATGGGGATCCCTACCGGCTAGACTTTGCCCCATCTGGGCTGCCAAGGCGGGAGCCAACAGGCCCACACCGAGAATCGCGTCCAGAACTAGCGCACCCACCAGGGATGTGCAATCGACCCCGATCACCTGACTAACTGCTGCTCAAGCCCGCAACTTGGATCTTAATTCTGGGCTCTTTCTCAGTTACTGTAGATTTTGCCCAAGGCAGCCGGCGGACGAGTGCGGCGGGCGCGGCCCTGCATTCCCGATAGAACCCCCATCGTCAACACAAAGGGCAACGCCTGGATCAACACGGGCGGCATCACATCTCCCCCTTGCAGTTGAATGGCCAGGGCGTCGGTGGCCCCAAACAACAGCGTCGCGCCCAGGATCCCGAAGGGGTGCCACTTGCCGAAGATCATCGCTGCCAAGGCGATAAGGCCCTTTCCTGCTGACATGTTGCGGACAAACTGGTTCAAAAAGCCAATGGAAAGGTAGGCCCCCGCCAGGCCCCCCAACAGGCCGGAGAGCAGCACCGCCGCGTAGCGCATACCCAGGACATCCACCCCCATGGTGGCAGCAGCCTGAGGATGCTCTCCCACCGCTCGCAGCCGCAAGCCCCAGGGTGTTTTGAACAGCAACCACCAGGAGATTGGCACCAACAGAAAGGCCGGATACACCAAGGGGCTAAACCCATGCCACAGCGGCAGCCGATTGACAATTTCTTGAGAGTTGGTGGTGTTGCCGTAGAACGATTGCAGCACCAGCGAAGGCACGCTCATGGCCAACAGGTTGATGGCAGTGCCGCTGACAATTTGATCGGCTCTGTAGCGGATGCACATCAGCGCATGCACAAAGGCAATGGCCACCCCCCCTAAGGCGCCGGCCAACAAACCCACCCAAGGGATCCAACCCACCTGAGCTGCTGGAGTCTGGGCCAGAAGGGAAGCTTCCAGGCGTTGGGTGGTTACCGCCGCCGCCAAAGCCCCAAACAAGATGATCCCCTCCAGGGCAATATTGACCACGCCGCTGCGTTCGGAGTACATGCCCCCCAAGGCCGTGAGCAACAGAGGGGTAGTGGAGCGCAGGGTAGCCGGGATCAAAGCCCAAAACAGAGTTGCCATATTGCTCCGCAGCGCCAGCGCAAACGAGATCTCCGCTCAGAGGTACTCAAGTTGAGCGTTCATCGCAGTCCATTTCCACCTGGGCTGCCTGCAAGGGATCCGTGAAATAGCCGGGCAACAGGCCGCCTGCAGCAATGAAAAGGTGTAGGTGATCAAGTCCACTTTGGTGCTCAGCTTTACAAAAAAAGGCGAATCGGGCGAGGAGCCTAAGCCGGGCCGCAGCAACCCCACCACCACCGCCCCTGCTGCCACCGCCGCCCCCAAGGCACTCAGGGGTACGATGATCTGCCGCTGCCGCACCAAAAAAGCTTTTCCTCCCGGCAACTGCAGCCGCCCCAGCAGCAACAGCAGCAGGGCATAGGCAAAGCTGGCATAGCCAGCCAAAGAAGGGCTGAACCGCCGCAACGGCAACCGAGTTGGCGGGATCCCTTCCGCCAGGGCCGCCCTGTTCACCGCCCCCACTGCCCCATAAAACCAGAGCAAGCCCAGCCTAAACAGAACTAGACCGCCCACCCCCAAGCTGTACAGCCAGCGGGCCCGCACTTGCCGCTCCTTGATCCCCAGAGCCAGACATGACAACAGCGCCAACAGCACCCAGGCCCAGCTCAACCCTGGGATCCAACCCACCGCCAAAGTCTCCGGGATTCCCAACTGCTGCGGGTCGATGAGGCCAAAGGTTCCCGCCAGCACCCCTGCTCCGCCGAACTCCCGCCTCAGCATCCACTCAGCATCCACTAAGGGCAGAGCAAAAACAGCAAAACGGCAATCAGATTGGTCAGCAACAGCAGCATGGGCAGAGATTCAACAAGACCAAGGAGGGCCATCCGACAAAGATAGCAGCCAGCCCTCTTCTCAGCTCCTCAGCTCAAGACACTTCTCACGGGAAAGTGTTCCGCACCTCTGCTGCGGACAAGGCCAGTTGGATCTGTTCTGGCCTCAGCTAGAAATCGCAGGAGCCCCGC
>NZ_JANSHS010000325.1:0-1053 GCF_047461695.1 Synechococcus sp. R6-7 | reverse complement strand
AAGCAGAGGGATCCCTTCGCCCTGAACCCTCGCCGACGCAACAATCGGATACCTTTGTTCACGATCCCTGGCGACCGGTGCCGGCCTTGGGGGGCCACCTAGTTCAGCCTGCCGGGCCGCAAGAGCGCTCTGCCCTCGACTGCCGCACCGATGTCCTGACCTATACCACTCCGCCGCTGCAAGCCGAGCTGGTTCTGGTCGGGGACATTGCTGTGGAGGTGTACGCGGAGGCCGACAGCCCCAGTTTCGATCTTTGCGCTGTGCTCTCGGTGGTAAGGCCCGATGGGCAGGTGTATAACTTTTCCCAAGGCTATTGTCGCCTACGGGATCCCCAGCCCAGTACCCCCATTCTGATTCCCTGTCAGCCCACCTGTATTCGCATTCCTTGCGGTCATGCTCTGCGCCTCAGCCTTAGCGCGGCTTGTTTTCCGGCCTATCCTGTCAACACAGGCACGGGAATGCGGGAAGAGCGGCTGATTGAGGCCCGCATTCTCACCATCACTCTCCGCAGCGGTGGCGAGACGCCTTCGCGGCTGCACCTGCCCATGGCTTGAAGCCAAGAAGAGACCAAGCTTCGGGATCCCGTTCGCAATCCCCGCTTACAAAGAGACACCAAACGTTAGGATAGAAACAGGCAGGGCAAGGGAACACCATGTTGCAAGACCCAAAGTTGATCCGGCACTATCAGGCTTTGACCGATGCTCTGGTGGATACCTGGCAGCGGGGCTACCGGCGCACCGATGAGCTACGTCTGCTGGTGGATGGCTACCTGCTGGCCTTGCGAACTGGCAAACAATTGGAGCCCTTCGAGATCTATCGCATTGAGGACGAGGTCAACCGCTTCCTCTACGATCCGTCCAACTTCATAGATCCGGAATTGGAGCCAGAGGCGGAGCCGATGCGGGGTTATTGATTTTGTGAATCCCTGTTGGCGATCCCTAGAACAGGTGGGGCAAAGTTTTGATTCCAACCTTTTCTGATCTCCCCTCGCCCCTTGGGAGAAAGACTAGGGGGGAGGGCGCTGAGTAAACTACCCGGCTCCGACCGCTAAGC
>NZ_JANSHS010000324.1:0-4698 GCF_047461695.1 Synechococcus sp. R6-7 | reverse complement strand
TGCGGGGCTCCTGCGATTTCTAGCTGAAATTTTGCGCTCCTTTAGCAGGGATCCCTCGAAGTTCTTTGCCGCTATCTGCCGTTTTGGCCGCAAACTGAAGAGAGCACCTTGGTTGCCGTTGCTGCGAACGCCTGAGGTGCCTGTGTCTTTAGATCTCAAAGAAAGCTTAAATAGCAAAGCTCAAAAGATCCATTGGACTCCATTCCGCTTACGCAAACACTAGAAATCATGGGATCCCGTTCACCGCGTCCAGCCCGGCCCATCCGTTCCGGCCGCTATCCGGCCAAAGAGCTGTGCAGCCAGTGCGGCCTCTGCGATACCCGCTACGTGGCCCACGTCAAAGAAGCCTGTGCCTTCTTGGACCAGCAACTGACCCAGTTGGAAGAACAGACCCACGGGCGATCCCGGGAATCGCTGCGCTCAGGATCCCTTGCCGTCACTGATACCGATTACTTCGGTGTCTACGAGGCGATGTACACAGCCCGCAAGCGGGATCCGATCCCGGGGGCCCAGTGGACGGGCATTGTCAGCAGCATTGGCATGAAGGCCCTCACCACTGGCTTGGTGGAAGGGGTGGTGTGCGTGCAGGCGGATGAGCGGGATCGCTTTCAGCCACGGCCCATCCTGGCCCGTACCCCCGAAGCGGTCTGGGCGGCGCGAGTTAACAAGCCAACTCTTTCTCCCAACTTGTCTGTGTTGGAGCAGGTGGAGCAAAGCGGCCTCAAGCGCCTATTGGTGATCGGGGTGGGCTGCCAAATTCAGGCTTTGCGGGCGGTGGAAAAAAAACTGGGCCTGGAGAAGCTGTACGTGTTGGGCACGCCCTGTGTGGACAATGTCAGCCGTGCCGGGCTGCAAAAGTTTCTAGAAACCACCAGCCGCTCCCCACAGACGGTGGTGCACTACGAGTTTATGCAAGACTTCCACATCCACTTCAAACACGAAGATGGCTCGGTGGAAAAGGTGCCCTTCTTCGGCCTCAAGACCAAAGAACTCAAGGACGTGTTTGCCCCCTCCTGCCTCAGTTGTTTTGACTATGTGAATGCTCTGGCAGATCTGGTGGTGGGCTACATGGGATCCCCCTTGGGCTGGCAGTGGCTGCTGGTGCGCAATCAGCGGGGGCAAGAGCTGTTGGACTTAGTCTGGGAGGAGCTGGAAACCCAACCGGTGATCTCGCAGGGATCCCGGCGGGCGGCAGTGCAGCAGGGGATCCCTGCCTACGACCAAGCCCTGAGTTTGCCAATGTGGCTGGCTCGCCTCTTGGGGGCGGCAATCCAGCGCTTTGGGCCGCGCGGCCTGGAATATGCCCGCTTCTCCATCGATTCCCACTTCACCCGCAACTACCTCTACGTGCGCCGCCACTATCCCCAGAAGTTGGAGCAGCACGTGCCCCCCTTTGCCCGGCGGATTGTGGAGCAGTACCAACTCCCGCAAGACTGAGGCTCAGCAGTAGCGGATCCCGGCTTCCGCCCAGCGATCGATAGCCTGACCTATGCGCTCGCAATCGGCAATTAGGCTAATCCGCACGTAGCCCTCTCCTCCCTCTCCAAAAGCGCTGCCGGGGGTTACGACCACGCCTGTAGATTCCAGCACCCGCAGGGCAAACTCCGTCGATCCCTCAGGGGTGCCGTCGGCAGCGCGGGGGGTAGGGATCCAGAGATACATCGTCGCCCGTGGCGGCTCGATCCGCCAGCCCAACTCCGCTAGGCGGCCGATCAGATAGTCGCGCCGGCGGCGGTAGCGCTCTTGTACCTGCTCCAGGTAGCTATCCGGCAGGCGCAGGGCAGTTTCGGCGGCCTTTTGGATGGCGGCAAAAATGCCGTAGTCGAGATTGGTTTTCAGGGTGCGCAAGCTCTGGATGATCTGGCGATTGCCCACCACAAATCCCACCCGCCAACCGGCCATGTTGTAGGTTTTGGAGAGGGTGTGGAACTCCACTGCCAAGTCCTTGGCGCCTGGGATCTGCAGCAGGCTGGTGGGCCGGTAGCCGTCAAAAGCCAGCTCGGCATAGCACAGGTCGTGCACCAGGATGAGATCGTAGCGGCGGGCAAACTCCACCACCTCCTCAAAAAAAGAGCGGGGCGCCACCGCAGCCGTTGGGTTGTTGGGGTAGTTGAAATACAGCACCCGCGCCTGCTGAGCCACTTCCGGCGGTATTTCTTGCAGATCGATCAACCACCCCTTCTGCGGGCGCAGCATCATCGGGTAGATCTGCCCGCCGGCAATCATGGGGCCGCGAAAATGGGCTGGATAGGCAGGGCTGGGCACCAACACCAGATCTCCGGGATCCACATAGGCCAGAGCCAGGTGGGTCAGCCCCTCTTTGGATCCCAGCAAAGGCAGCGCCTCTCCATTGGGATCCAGCTCCACCCCGTAGCGGCGCCAGTACCAATCCGTGATTGCCTGGCGGAAGCTGGCCGTGCCCTCAAAGGGCGGGTAGCCGTGGTGGGCGGGATCCGCAATGGCCGCCTGCGCCGCCTCCACCACCGGCTGTGGGGTGGGACCATCGGGGTTGCCCATGCCCAGATCGATCAAATCCAACCCCTGCTGGCGGGCGCGGGCCTTCAGCTCATCCAAGCGGGCGAAGACATAGGCGGGCAGCTTGTTCAGCCGCTGGGCGGGAACGAGAGCGCGGTTCATGGCAAGAATGGGGAAGGGGCACAGCCGGTGCCTGATGGGAGGATAGGTACCTAACTTACCGCCAGACCTGCATCCAAAGCAATGATCGAGATTGGCGGCTTTGGGCATCCGGGATCCCGAACAGCTAGGATAGATATCCCAAGTTATCGACGAGCCAACAGTGCCCCTACCTCTTGTGGCCATTGTGGGCCGCCCCAACGTGGGCAAATCCACCCTCGTCAACCGCATGGCGGGGGTGCGTTCGGCCATTGTGCACGATGAGCCCGGCGTGACCCGGGATCGCCTGTACCAGGAGGTGGAGTGGAACGGGCGCCGCTTGCGGGTGGTGGACACCGGCGGCCTGGTTTTTGGCGACGACAGCGAATTTCTGCCCCACATTCGCCAGCAAGCGATGGCAGCCATGGCCGAGGCGCAGGCCGTGATCTTCGTGGTGGATGGCCGAGAGGGACTGACACCCGCCGATGTAGAAGTGGCCGATTGGCTGCGCAAACAACCCCTGCCGGTGGTGGTGGCCGTAAACAAGTGCGAGTCGGGGCAGATGGGCCTGGCTCAGGCAGCAGCCTTTTGGGAGCTGGGGCTGGGGGATCCGATCCCCTGTTCCGGCATCCATGGCAATGGGGTAGCCGAGCTGTTGGAGGCGGTGCTGGCTCACTTGCCCGAAGTGACCGCAGAAGCCGCAGGCGAGCCAGATCCCATCGCCGTCTCGATTGTGGGACGGCCCAACGTCGGCAAATCCAGCCTGCTCAACCGCCTGGTAGGATCCGAGCGGGCCATCGTCAGCCCCATTTCCGGCACCACCCGCGATGCCATCGACACCGTGGTCACCTGGGAAGGGCAGCCCTATCGCCTCATCGATACCGCCGGCATCCGCAAAAAAAACCGCGTGCAGTACGGCATTGAGTTCTTCAGCATTAACCGGGCCTTCAAGGCCATCCAGCGCTCGGATGCAGTTCTGCTGGTGATCGATGCTTTGGAGGGGGTTACCGAACAGGATCAGAGGCTGGCCGGGCGCATCGAAGAAGAGGGCCGCGCCTGCGTTGTCGTCGTCAACAAGTGGGATGCAGTAGAAAACAAAGATACCCACACCATCAACGAGTTCACCCGCGAGATTCGCGACAGGCTTTACTTTATTGAATGGGCGCCGCTCCTGTTTGTCAGCGCCCTCACCGGGCAACGCACCCACAAAATCTTTGAGCAGGTGAATACCGTGGTGGCCGCCCACCGCAAACGGGTTCCCACCGCTGTGGTCAACGAAGTGCTCCAGGATGCTCTTGCCTGGCAATCGCCCCCCACCAACCGCCAGGGCAAGCAGGGCAGAATTTACTACGGCACCCAGGTGGCGGATCGGCCCCCCACCTTTGTTCTGTTTGTCAACGATCCCGATTTGTTTAAGGATAACTACCGCCGCTTCCTGGAAAAGCACTTCCGGCAAAACCTGGACTTTACCGGTACTCCCATTCGCTTTCTCTGGCGCGGCAAATCCGAGCGCTTGGTTGGGCGGGCGGTGCGAAAATTGGAGAGATCCCTGACCTCTCGTTAGGCCCTCTGGTCTACTGAAAGCCTATGGCTGTGGATCCCAACGTCAAAACCCTGGTTGACAACCGTCGCGCCCGCTTCGAGTACGACATCTTGGAGACCTATGAGGCCGGGATCCAACTGACCGGCACAGAGGTGAAATCGATACGAGCGGGCAAAGCCAACCTGCAAGACGCTTTTGCCCTCTTTCGGGATGGGGAAGCATGGCTGCACAATCTGCACATCTCCCCCCATGACACCGCCAGCAAAGTGTTTAACCACGACCCTACCCGCCGCCGCAAGTTGCTGCTGCACCGCCGCGAGATCGACCGCCTACGGGGCTTGGTGGAACAAAAGGGCCTGACCGTGGTTCCCCTCAAGCTGGTGCTCAACCGCGGCTGGATCAAAGCCCATCTGGGCGTGGCCCGCGGCAAAAAGCTCCACGACAAGCGGCAGGCAATCAAAGAGCGGCAAACCCAGCGGGAGATTCAGCGGGAACTGAAGGAACGATAAATTTCTCCGTAAACTACCCGACTCCGACCGCTA
>NZ_JANSHS010000323.1:0-13497 GCF_047461695.1 Synechococcus sp. R6-7 | reverse complement strand
CCCCCGCTGAAAGATGGGGCCAACCTGCTGGAGCCGACCTGAGGGATCCACCACCAGATTGCCGCCTGTGTTATTGACAAACACCACGCCCCGCCGATTTTCCACAGCCCGGAAAACCGAGAGCTGGCCATGCAACATCGGCCAGTGGCTATTACCAAACCAGCTATCATCCGAAATCACGATCAAAGACTCGGCGCCGCGACGGGTTAAAGTTCGGCTGGGCGCAGGCAAGACGCTCTCCAAGCAGATCATCACCCCCAAAGGCCCGAAAAGCTCCCCTCCGTCCAGAGGCCGATAGCCATCGGGTGAAGGCACGTAGCGCCCCGACTCGAAATAGGGAAAGATCCACTGCTTGCCAAACCCATCCAGTAAGTTGCCCCGGGCGTCAAACAACAGGGCCGTGTTAAAAAATCGCTGCTCTGGCTCCGGCAAATGGGCTGTGCGGGGATCCGGCTCTGTTGCCCCCGTAATCAAAGCGCCTTCCGGTGGCAGAATCGCTTGCATCGGCTCGATCACGTAGGGTTCCAGGCCAGTATTCAGCAGCCGTGCCCGCAGCGCCCCCTCCGGCCAAACCACCAACTGTGCCCCAGCAGCCACCCCCTGGGCAGAAAGCTGATGCAGCTCCCGGTAGCGCTCCAGGCGGTAGTTCCAACTGCGATCGGCTTCCAGCCAAGCCACCTGCTGCACCGCCGCCACCCGAAAGTCAGGATCCCTGTTTTCGACGGCCAAGGCATCGAAGTCGGCCAGGCGCACGCTTCCATAGGCCAAGACCAGCCCCGTCAACCCCAGGCCGCAGGCGAGCGTACCCCAGAAATCCCTGTTCCTGAGCATCTCACCCAAAACGTTTCTCAGGGATCCCCCAGGCGCCTGCCACCGGCTAGAAATCTGCCTGGCCATCTGCCAAAGAACCCCATTGACGAACACGGCATAGAAGGTAACCCCCCAGATCCCCGTAACATCGGCCACCTGGATCCCGAGGGGCCAGTCGAACAACAGGGATCCCCAGTGGAAAGGGATGGGCCACCAGAGCAAGCCCAACAGCCCATCCAAGCCTGTCCAGACCGTGGCCAAGCCCAGCGGACGTGCCCAAGCCGGCAGGGGGCGGCTCAGCTCCAAACTGAGGAGCGTAGCAGTGGTGAAAAAGAGGGGGATCAGGGGAGCCACCACCACGCCCCCTAGGATCTCCCAGGCGCTCAACACCTCAACCGAGAAGGGATCCACCCAGAAGGCGTACAGGCACACCCAAAACCAGAGGCCATAGGCCAAACGCCACCGCGCCCACCCTTGCCGTTGTTCGCACAGGTCAAACAGCGGGGCTAGGCCCAGCAGCGCCCCCGGAAACCAGTGCCACCAGCGGTTGGGGGACCCCAGACAGAGCAGCAGGATGGCTAGACCCATCAGCCAGCGGGATCCCTCGCCTGGGTTTCTCTTTTGGGGCAGATCCTGCCGTTGAGTTGAAGATTTCAGTTCCGGCTTCATCACCTCAATAAAATTCAGCCTCTTCGGGAAACCCCACCTAATGCCCCAGGATCAACACGCCCTTGCCGGCAGGTCTTTTCCAGAGTAGCGCTCTCGCAGCAGCCGGGAATATCTCCTGGAGCACAGGGCTCCTACTGCCCGAATCTGAAGCTGTGTTAACATTTTGCATAACTTCAGGGGGCTAGTGCCTCCCGGCTTGGGTTAGGGATCCCGTCAGCGGTGCGCGGCACTATGGGCAAAGTTTTGGTTTTGAATGCCTCCTACGAGCCGCTCAACATCACCAGTTGGCGCAGGGCGGTCGTTCTTTTGCTCAAGGGCAAGGCCGAGCAAATTGAGCACAATGGCCGAGTGGTGTACGGCAACATTCCCTTGCCCACTGTCATTCGTCTGCGCCACTATGTCCACGTTCCCCACAAGGAGATCCCGCTCACGCGCCGCAACGTCCTCTACCGGGATGGGCATCGTTGTCAGTACTGCGGCTGCTTCGGCGAAGATCTCACCCTGGATCACGTGATCCCTCGCTCCCGTGGCGGCGGGGATACTTGGGAAAATGTGGTCAGTGCCTGTGTGCGTTGCAACGTGAAAAAAGGGAACCGCACCCCCCGCGAAGCCGGTATGCCCCTGCTGCGCCAACCCCGCCGTCCCCACAGCACTCTTTACTTTGAAATCTCCAAAGCCGTCGGCAGTGGTTCCCATCGAGAATGGTCTAAGTACACCATCGGCCTAGAAGGGGATCCCCAGGAGGAATTGTTGGACATCCCAAGCTAGACGGGCCGCCTAGGGATGGACTTCCGATACAGGGGCAGCTTTGGAAATGGGGGGAGAAGTGGTGGCCGGGATCCCGGTCTCGATCCACCGGTGAATCAGGGCATTGACCTCTTCGGGGCGCTCATCGTGGGGGCAGTGGCCAGCCTCCAGGAAGTATTCCACTGCTTGAGGGTAGTGGGCCCGGTACAGCTTAGAGCGTTCCCGAGCCCGCATCCAGGGATCCCGTTCTCCCCAGATCAACAACAGCGGGCGCACCAAGCTGCACAGCAGCTCATCTACATACCGTCCCTTCTGCCCACCTCGCATCAAGGCCACAAACACATCGGCAGCCCCCGGATCCTGGGTGGGGCGATGGATGGCCTCGACCAGCTGATCGGTCACGGCTGCCGGGTCGTAGTAAACCTGCTTCAGCTTGGCTCGGATCACGTGCGGCTGCCGCAAATACTGAAACAGCAGGTAAGACACCAGGCGCTGGCGCAGGCCCCAGCCCACCAATCCGCCTATCCATTGCCGCCATCCGGTCGGGGATCCTTTGAGCGTGGAAAACCCACCTGCCCCATTCAAGAGCACCACGCCCCGCACCCACTCCGGCCACTCCGCCGCAAAACTGAGCACCACGTAGCCGCCTAGGGAGTTGCCGATCCCCACCACAGGCCGACGGATTACCTGTTGGCAAAAGTCCCGCAGCTGATCCCGCCAGATTTCGGTGCGGTAGTCCCAGTTGGGCTTGGCAGAGCGACCGAAACCCAGCAAATCGATGGCATACACCTGATAATGTTGAGCCAATTCGGGAATGTTCTTGCGCCAGTGGTCGGTGGAGGCCCCAAAGCCGTGCACCAGAAGCAGAGGCTGCCCCTGTTCACCCTGTTTGACGTAATGAACCGGCTGCCCCCGCCAGATCCACTGCGCCGAAATGGGAGTGGCCGATGCCGATGTCGAAGTCATAGGAGTTGCTTGTAAGCCTTTCTTAATTCTAGGTTCTTTGCAGCTACTCCGGGGGGAAGCCCACCCTCTACGGGCAACGTAAGAGCAGGGGGCCTGTTAGACATAACCTCTGCTTTTTAGGCTTTGTATCACCAGGTCAATACATTCGGAGATGCTTTGCTCGGCGGTTTTGCACACCACCTCCGGCTGTTCCGGCGGCTCGTAGGGATCGTCAATACCGGTAAAGTGCTGGATTAAGCCTGCCCGCGCCTTTCGATAGAGGCCCTTCACATCCCGGCGTTCGCACACCTCCAGGGGGGCATCCACAAAGACTTCGATAAAGCTGCCAATATACTGCCGTACCTCCTGCCGTGCTGCCCGATAGGGGGAAATGGCCGACACCAGCACAATCACCCCGTGCCGAGTCAGCATCTCCGCCACAAAGCCGATGCGGCGAATGTTCTCCTCCCGATCCACTTTGCTGAAGCCCAGACCCTTGGTGAGATGTTGCCGCACCACATCTCCGTCGAGCACCTCCACCGGCAGCCCCCAAGCGCGCAACTGCTGGGCCACGCCGCAGCTCAGGGTGGTTTTGCCCGCCCCGCTCAATCCCGTAAACCAGACCGTTACCCCCCGCCGCGACATCTGTCTGTTTGCTTCTGTCTGTTTGCTGTGGATCCCTGAATCTTGGGCCCTGCCAGAATATCATCTCCAAAAGCAGGGTGGTACACTCGAAACACGGCTTGCGCCAGCCCCAAAGCGCTCCGCGCCGCCAACACGACAGCAATCTTTTACCGGCCATGTCTCCTCTAACTTCGCCTCTTGCCAGTGCCCCCTCGGGATCCCCGACAACTGCCGAGCTGTTTGCCGAGCATGTGATGGCCACCTATGGGCGCTATCCCCTGACCTTGGTGCGCGGGCAGGGGTGTCGGGTTTGGGATGAGCAGGGGCGCGAGTACCTGGACTTTGTGGCCGGCATTGCCACCTGTACCCTGGGGCATGCCCACCCGCTGTGGATTCAGGCGCTCACCGAGCAGGCACAACAGTTGCACCATGTTTCCAACCTTTACTACAACCAGCCGCAGGCACAACTGGCCCAATGGCTGACCCAGCACTCCTGTGCCGACAAGGTGTTTTTCTGCAACTCAGGGGCGGAAGCCAATGAGGGAGCCATTAAGCTGGCTCGCAAGTATGCCCACACGGTGCGCGGGATCCAAGATCCGATGATCCTCACCGCCCATGCCAGCTTCCATGGCCGCACCCTGGCCACCATTACCGCCACCGGCCAGCCCAAATACCAAAAAGACTTTGCCCCTCTGGTGCCCGGCTTTGATTACGTTCCCTACAACGACATCGAGGGCACAGCAGCGGTGTTGGAGCGCTGGGGCGAGCGGGTGTGTGCCGTGCTGTTGGAGCCGTTGCAGGGGGAAGGGGGGGTTGTGCCGGGGGATCCCGCCTATTTTCAATGGTTGCGCCGGATCTGCAGCGAGCGGGGCATTCTGCTGATTTTGGATGAGGTGCAGGTGGGCATGGGCCGTACCGGCATGTTGTGGGGCCACTGTAACCTGGGGGTGGAGCCGGATGTGTTCACCTTGGCCAAGGGCCTGGCCGGTGGGATCCCCATCGGGGCCTTGTTGGCGAAAGACTTTTGCGCCGTGTTTCAGCCGGGGGATCACGCCAGCACCTTTGGGGGCAACCCCTTGGCTTGTGCGGTGGGCCTGGCGGTTTGCCGCACGCTAATGTCGGAGAGTTTGGTTTGGAATGCCCAGCAGACAGGGGTGTATCTGCGTCAGGGGCTGTCCCGCTTGGCGGAGCAGTTTCCGCAGCTCGTTGAGCAAGTGCGGGGCTGGGGCCTGATTCAGGGCTTGGTGGTGCGCATCCCGGCGGCTGAAGTGGTCAAGGCAGCCATGGACTGCGGGCTGTTGTTGGTGCCGGCAGGATCCCAGGTGGTGCGCTTTGTGCCCCCCTTGATCGTCACCCCGGCAGAAATTGACGCGGCTCTAGCGATGTTGGCATCGGCTTTGCAAAGGTTGGCCGCCTCCCTTGGCCATTCCGGGGCAGCCTAGCCTCGCCAGACTTGCCGCAGAAATGCCTGCAACTGCTGTCGGGCAGGGAGCTCGTGGGGAGCGGGATCCCTTGCCTGTTCCAGAAGGGGCAATACCTCCTCCGCATAGGCCGGAACAAAGCCGGCAGCAGGCCAGAGCAAATCCGAGGTGGCCCGCAGGTTGAAGACTTGGGATCCCTGCCTGAGCAAGAGAGGTCGCACCCAGAGCAATGCTGGGGATCCCGCCGCAAGATTGTGGAGAGAAGCCTGAATCAGCTCCACATAGAGGGTGGCCTGCGACCCTGGCAGGGCGAGGATGGGACGGGGTGAGGGTGGAGTGCTGCCCACCTCCACCGGGGCAGGCAAAGGGCGGCTTCTGAAAGGGATATTCTCCACAGAGCCACATCGGGCGGGCAAACGAGGCAACAGGGTCATGCAATCGTTAACTGAAGACGATATGGACTGTACTGATCCTAATCGATGGCCTCCTTACTTTTCTTTGGCAGGCGGGTTGGCCGGGGATCCCGTCTTTGCGGGCATTTCGTGAACCCGATCTTGTGGCATGGTGCTAGGTAGCTTTCTGATCAAACTTGAACGGATCCCGCCATGATGCACACTTTTGTCCCGCCCCACCGCTTTTTCCCCTACCTGACCTGGACGGAGATCCAGGCCATGCCCGACAAAGAGAACGTGGTGATCATCCAGCCGGTTGCCTCAATCGAGCAACATGGGCCCCACCTGCCCCTGGTGGTGGATGCCTGCATCGGCACGGCGATCATTGGGCGCGCCATGGAGAAGCTGGAGCCTGAGATCCCGGCCTATGTTTTGCCCACCCAATGTTACGGCAAAGCCAACGAGCATTGGCATTTCCCCGGCACCATTACCCTCTCGGCTCAAACCCTGATGGCGGTGCTGACAGAAGTGGCAGAGAGCATCTACCGAGCTGGGTTTCGCAAGCTGGTGTTCCTCAATTCCCACGGTGGCCAGCCACAGGTCCTGGAGATTGTTGCCCGCGATCTGCACCAGAAGTATGAAGATTTCATGCTGTTCCCGGTGTCGGTCTGGCGCGTTCCCCACGAAGGACGAGAGCTGTTTACCGAGAAAGAACGGGAATTGGGCATTCACGCCGGCGATGGGGAGACCAGTATGCTGATGCACCTTTTGCCGGACACGGTGCGAACCGACCGATTGGTCTGCGAATATCCCCACGATCTGCCGGAAAACAGCCTGCTCAGCATGGAAGGGCGGATCCCTTTCGCTTGGGCAACTCGCGATCTCACCCAGAGCGGAGTTTTGGGCGATGCCACCGCCGCCACGCCGGAGAAAGGCAAAGTTTTGGTGGAGTCCATGTCTGACGGCTGGGTGCGGCTGATCCGAGATCTGCACCGGTTCCAGCAGCCCAAGGCTTGGCGCAAAGCCCCGCTGCTGGTCTAGGGATCCAGGCAAAAGACCTACGGCCTGCTTTGTGAAAGGCTTTCGCCAGAACTGGCCGACCAAGATACGACCTGCTGACGCGATCAGGGCAGCTTTTTGCTGGGCTGCTGCAAACTCTATCTGCCCAATGGGAAAGGGTGATACCTTGGCCCCAGAACACACCCGTTCTGGTGGAAATGGGGTGGATTTGGGCAAAGTTCACCTGGCCACTGCCCATGAGGGTATGGATATCTTCATCGCTAACGGTCAGGAGCTGCAGTCGAAGCGGCAGTACCCGGAAAGCCGAAGGGGAAGCTGGCCCAGTTGCTGCGTTGCAGGCAAAAGGGTTCGCGGCGGTATCGCCGACTGGTTCGTCATCTTTCCTGTCGGGCCCAAGCTGTTCGCCTCTGGCGGCGGGGAGCGCTTGAAAGAATCCTCGCCCTCTGGGTCAAGACTCAATTAACCAACGGCTCCAGCCCCCACAAACACGCTGCCGATGCGGCGCATCGCCTCTTCCACGTTGGCGCGGCTGTTGAAAGCGGACAGGCGCAGATAGCCCTCTCCGGCGCTGCCGAAGCCAGAGCCAGGGGTACCCACCACATGGCAGGTGTGCAGCAGCTTGTCAAAAAACTCCCAACTGCTCAGCCCATCGGGTGTTTTCACCCAGACGTAGGGGGCATTCACGCCGCCATAGACTTGGATCCCCACCTCGGCCAATTGCTCGCGAATGATGCGGGCATTTTCCAGGTAAAACTGCACCAGACCTCGCACCTGCGCCTGCCCCGCTTCGGAATAAACTGCCTCTGCCCCTCGTTGCACAATGTAGGACACCCCGTTGAACTTGGTGGATTGGCGGCGATACCACAAGCTCCACAGATCCACCCAGGATCCATCGGCAGCTTGCCCCCGCAAAGACTTGGGCACCACCGTAAAGGCACAGCGGGTGCCGGTAAACCCAGCGGTTTTGGAAAAGGAGCGGAACTCGATGGCACATTCCCGCGCCCCTGGAATCTCGTAAATGGAGTGGGGGATCCCGGGCTCGGTGATATAGGCTTCGTAGGCGGCATCGAACAGGATCAGGGAGCCGTGGGCACGGGCATAGTCCACCCAGTTTTGCAGATGCTCCCGTGTGGCCACTGCGCCTGTGGGGTTATTGGGGAAGCAGAGGTAGATCACATCCACCTTTTGGCTGGGCAGGCTGGCGGTGAAGTGATTTTCGGCAGTGATGGGCAGATAGACCAGGCCCTCGTATTCGCCGCGTTCGTTGGCCGGCCCCGTATGGCCCGCCATCACGTTGGTGTCCACATAAACCGGATAGACAGGATCCGTGATGGCGATGGTGTTGTCGTGGCCGAGGATATCCAGGATGTTGCCGCAATCGCACTTGGAGCCATCGGAGACGAAGATCTCGGAAGCGTCGATATCGCAGTTGCGGGCCTGGAAGTCGTGCCGGGCAATGGCCTGGCGCAGCCACTCGTAGCCCTGCTCTGGCCCATAGCCGCGAAAGGTGGCCCGTTCCCCCATTTCCTCCACCGCCCGGATCATGGCCGTTCGACAGGCTTCCGGCAGCGGCTCGGTGACATCGCCAATGCCCATTTTGATAATTTGAGCTTCGGGATGGGCGGTGGCAAAAGCCTGCACCCGCCGGGCGATCTCGGGAAAGAGATAGCCGGTCTTGAGCTTGAGGAAGTGGTCGTTGATCCTGGCCATGGAGGTTTGCCGAAGAGGAGGTCATCGGCTTTTCAGTGTAGCTGTTCGCGCTAGCGGGACGGAGTCCTTAGCCGGTTCCGGGCCAGAACTCTTCTACGTCGCGGTTCCCCTGCCCATAGCAACAACCCCGGCGGAGGCGGGACGGAGTAGGATGCTACCTTGGCAAAGATCCTTTGGAGAGCAGGGATGAAGCAGCAGAGGGGAATGGCTCGGCACGAGAGGTGGGCGGTGGGCCTGTTGGCAATCTGGGTTTGGCTGAGCTGGGGGATGGGGGCCTGGTCTGCTCCCCTTTGTCGGGATCCCCTCTTGCTGCGGCAGATCTTGGCAGCTCTGGGCCGTCCGGAGGTGAAGGTAGAGGAGGTGGCCCTTTTTGATTCGGATCAGTGTCTTGTCCAACTGGTGTTGGATCGCCAGGGGTTGAGCGGCTCCTTGCCGCCCGAAATAGGCCAATTTCGCCGGTTGCGAGCCTTGTCCCTCAGCCACAACCAACTTTCCGGCCCCCTGCCGCCCGAGCTGGGGCAACTCAGCCAGTTGGAAAACCTGTTTCTCGACTACAACGAATTCTCCGGCTCCATCCCATCCGAGCTGGGGCAGCTGCGCAACCTGCGCGGCCTGTTTTTGGATCACAACCAGCTCTCTGGGCCTATTCCCCCCCAACTGGGGCAACTGCGCCACCTGGAAAACCTCTACCTGTCGGACAATCGCCTCAGCGGATCCCTGCCCCCCGAGCTGGCTCAGCTGAATCAGTTACGGGATCTGCGCCTGGCACGTAACCAATTCACGGGAGAACTGCCGACCTTTTTGGCAGAACTGCCCCGACTGGAGCGGCTGCACATCGAGGGAAACCCCGGCCTCTGCTTGCCGGCTGCCCTATCCGAGTGGTTTGCCGGCCTAAACCCAGCGGATCCCCTGCCGGCTCCCATCTGCTCATGGACTCCGTCCCGCTAACGCGACCGGTAGCCTACTGGGACTCCGTCCCGCTCAAGTGCTCCGCACCGCGACCGCGAACGGCGCAAGTGTGGGATCCCAGCTTTTCCGGGGTGGAGGAGGAGAGCCGTAGCGACGACCAGGCCACTCCTGCTCGGTGGGCCACCACCACTCCAACCGCCTCCAGATAGGAGGTTACCGACACATGAGGGATCCCCAACTGGCGGGGGTGCACCTGCATCACGGTGGTGTTTTCCTCGACGGCAATGAAAAGCGGAGGACGGGCAAGGACTCCGTCCGTTCGCGTCAGCGGCGGAGCATTGTGGTGGGGTTGCGACAGCATTGCGGAGCCATAACGGCTGGCCAGGTGCAGCAAGCCAGGCCCCCCAAAGGCAGTGGCCGGGGCGATGACGCTGTCCACCTGCTCTGCTGTCAGGTCACCCGGTTGGACGGGATCCCCGCTCTTGACGAACTGGGGAGCGTAGCTGAGGCCCACCAAAACCGAAGGCAAGAAGGTAAACCCCACCTCTTCTGCGGCAGCGCGGGGGTGAACCGGCTTGGGGAAAGTCTCAGGGTAGAAAGCGGGGGCATGGGCACAAGGGATCCGCAACTCCCGCACCACCAGGTGGCTGATCAGGGCTTCGACGCCGGCCAGGGGATCCACCCCCCTTCCCTGCTCGTACTGGCTGAAGTCCAAGTCATCCGGAAAGCGGGCCACCACGGCAATGGCCTCTGCCCCCAGGCGAACCAGCTCCTGGGCAGTCTCCAAGAGAGCATCGGGCCGGGCCAGGGATCCCTGGCTGGCTCCTGAGGGGGAGAAGCCGACGGAAACGCCCAAGGGTTGGCGGGTCAAGCGCCAGGGGCCAATGTTGAGCCCCAAGGTGGCCTGAGCAGCCTGCATCACCTGCAGGTGGCGTTGTTGCAGATCGGGGGGGATCCCGGCATCCAGCACCACCCCAACACAGTTTTGGCGCACTGGCCGCAAATTCCACACCCCCGCACAGAACTGATCCAGGCCGTACCCTTCCACGTACAACACGTTCCCCATCGGCCAAAACAAACTGGCTCCGTTTAACACGTTGGGATGGGTAATGACCCGCTCTGCGGCTGCTGCCAGGGTGCGGGCAACAGGCAGGGCATCCCCGGCAAAACCACCGATGCGGGCACCAATGCCGGTGGGGATGAGCAGGAGGCTGGTGTAGGGATGGCTCATGCTGCTATGTCTACAGCACTCTATGCTGCTACACGCGAACGGGAACCGCACCGCTAACGCCGGACGGACAGGATCTGCTGGGCTAGGGCCTCGGCCCGCCGCACACAATCTCCCAAGGCCACGCCATCCAGGTAGTTGGCACACACCCACACCCCTGGGGTTTGGTCGGCCAGGCTGGCCTGCAATTGGGCAATCCGCTGCCGGTGGCCAAGCGTATATTGCGGGATAGCCTGGGGCCACAGGCGCTCTCCCAGGCGGATGGGTTCGACAGGGCGGGTGAGCAGGATCTGGCTGAGTTCTGCATGCACAATTTGGGCCCGCTCGTCAGGGGAGAGCGCCGTAATGGGCGGGATCCCTTTCTGGCGGGCAAAAGCCGCATCGGTAGCTCCCCCGATGAAGCTGATCAGGCAGTGATAGCCCTGAGGAGCCCGCTCTGGGAAGAGGGAGGAGGCCCAGATGGTGCCCAGGGTGCGCAGGCCCTGAGAGCGAGGGATCAGATGGCCAAACCCTCGCAGCGGTTGGGGGAGGGCTTCTTCTGGATAGGCCAAAGCCACCACCGCCACAGGCGGGTAGGGGATTTCCCTCAGCAGCCGGCTGGCCTGGGGGTTGAGATCCTGCAGGAGGGTGGCAGCAGCGTAGGCAGGGAGGGTGAGCACCACCTGTTGAGCCGCCACCCAGTGGATTTCTTCTGGGGTCGTGTGCTCTGCACCGCTGTCGTGTATGACGAAGCCCACCCGGTAGCCCGTCTCATCCCGCTTGAGATGCACAGCCCGCCAGCCCAGCCGCAGCGCACTGCCCAGTTTCTGGGCAATCGCCTCAGGTAGCTGCTGCAACCCCTGCCGCAGGTTACCCAGTTGGCCCCGCTTGGGAGGGGGTTGGATAGGGGAGTTGCCGCTGTCCTGGTGACGGGTTCGCGGGAGCGTCGCGTAGCGATAACGGCTGCGCAAAGCCTGCACAGCACCGGCAAAGAGGCTGCCGTAGCGTTCTTCCAAGCCGGCAATGCGGGGGAAGGCTGCCAAGGCGCTGAGCTGATCCGGATCCCCGGCATACACCCCTGAGGTAAAAGGTTCGACCAGCCGTTCCACCACCTCGGATCCCAGTTGCCGCTGGAAGAATTGCCGCACCGTTTCCTCTTTGCCCGGCGGTGGCGCGACAAACCCCAACAACCCACGTAAGGCCCGCAACTTGCCGCCCACGCTCAACAGCCGCGAGCCAATTGCCGCAGAAGGGCTCAGGGGCACCGGCAGCAGCTCTTTTTCCCAGTAGATGTAGCGGGGCAGCTTGGCATCGGCCAGCACCAGGTGCTCCGCCAAGCCCACCTCGGCAATGAGGTTAAGCAGGGCGGGGACGGGGGTAAAGCTGTTGGGGCCCTCTTCCCAGCGATAGCTGTCTTTGGATTGGGTGGAGATACAGCCCCCCACGCGGGAGCTGGCCTCGGCCAGGAGCACCGGCTGGGTGGATTCATCCTTGGGGGATAAGCCCTGTTGTAATCGCAAGGCCAACGTTAGGCCGCTGATGCCCGCCCCCACCACCACCACCTCAGCCTGCAAGGACTGCGTCCTACCAAAGTGCTCCGCACCGCTATCGCGAACGCGAACAGAAGGGTTCATCTTTTGGGTTCCAACGGGTTTTCCGATCCTCTAAGGGTCAAACAAATGTGCTCTGCGCCGCTCGCGGGTCTACGCAGCTAGCGCAGCACCCGAAATAGGCTGGGGATCCCGGCCACCTGGGGCAGTTGTTGGATCTCGGCCAGCGCCTGTCGGCAATCGGCCTCGCGGACGGTGTGGGTGAGAATCACAATCTCCGCCTGCTCTTGGTGACATTCCTTTTGGGTAATGCTCTCCAGGCTAACCCGGTGGCGACCGAAGCAGGTGCCAATCGCCCCCATTACCCCCGGCTGATCCTGAGCCAACACCCGCACGTAAAACTCCGACTCCAATTCCGAGAGAGGGATCAAAGAGGCGGCAGCGGGGAAGCAGGAGAATCCCCACAGCGGATTGGGGGCATCAGCCCCCGTTTGCCGGTGGGCAATCAGGGTCAGCAGATCGCCAACAACGGCACTGGCAGTCGGCCCCCGCCCCGCCCCCGGCCCCGACAGCACCACCTGCCCCAAAGGATCCCCCTGCACCAGGACGGCATTGTCCACACCGTTGATGTTGGCCAAGGGGTGGGTAGAGGGCAGAAGGGTGGGGTGAACCCGGATATCCAAAGCCATCTTCGCTGCCTCCCCGCCAGAGTTGGCCCTTTGGGCGATGGCCAAGAGCTTGAAGGTGTAGCCCCACTCGCGGGCATAGCGAATGTCGGTGGGGCTGATGCCGCGGATCCCTTCGCAGGGGATGGCTTCCCGCTTCACAGACACCCCGAAAGCAAGGCTGGCCAAAATGGCGATCTTGTCGGCGGCATCCCACCCTTCCACATCGGCGCTGGGATCCGCTTCGGCGTAGCCGTGGGCCTGGGCCAGGGCCAGGGCTTCCTCAAATGAGCTGGCCGCCTGGGTCATCTGGCTGAGGATGAAGTTGGTGGTGCCGTTCACAATGCCCCAGACCGCCTGGATGTGGCTGGCCTGCAGGGACTGTTGCAAGGGCTGCAGAATCGGGATCCCGCCCCCGACTGCCGCTTCCAAGAGCACCGAGACTTTGGCTTGGGCTGCCGCCTGAAAGATCTCCTCCCCGTGGCGGGCGATCACCGCTTTGTTGGCTGTGATCACCGGTTTGCCGTGGTCAAGGGCTTTTAAGATCAAGGTGCGGGCCGGCTCCAAGCCCCCCATCAGCTCGATGACCACGTCGATTTCCGGATCCGACACGATTTGCTCCAGATTGGTGGTCAGGCGCTCAGGCGGGATCCGCACTTGCCGTGGCTTGTCCAAAGAGCGCACCCCCACCGCCGCAATCTCAACCGACTGCAAGAGAGGATGCCGGGGTTGCTGCAGAATTTGCACAACACCCGTGCCAACCGTGCCCAGCCCCAATAGCCCAACTCGTTCGCGGTAGCGGCGCATAGCGCTTTAGACCACAACTCT
>NZ_JANSHS010000322.1:0-2994 GCF_047461695.1 Synechococcus sp. R6-7 | reverse complement strand
CCCCCCCATGCACCAACACCGGGCGGATCCCCACACAGGCCAGAAAGACGATGTCTCGGAGCACCTCGGCCCGTCGCTCTTGGTGCACCATGGCTGCGCCGCCGTATTTGATGACAATAACGCGGCCCTGGTACTGCTGAATGTAGGGTAAAGCCTCGATGAGGATCTGCGCCCGCGTAAGGGGATCACACGCCGACCCGGTCGCCTCAGAAAGGGAAGAGTTGGTTTGCACTGCTGTAAGTCCCTAGAAGTCCAGAAAACCTGACCTAGAGTATCCCATTCTGCTTGCAAAGCAGATCTCAGGCTTTGGGCGTCAACTGGTGGTTTTTTTTCAAGCTCGCTTCCCCAACCCAAGGACAATTTGGTTGAGGAATCGCCGTCAATCTTCAGGTATGGAACGGGATCGCCAGCAAAGGCAATAGGGACAACCCCAACCAGGCCCAACCCCGAATGGAAGAAGAATGGGGTAGGGGATCGACGGGCCCTGACTCTGCCTGCTGCAGCAGGGCATCGATACGCTCCTGCAGCCGTTGCCCTGAGTCTGAACTCACGGCCATTGCAAAGCCAACCCAAGCTGCCGCCGGTTGCTCCACCACGCCATAGCCCACCACCTGCAGCAGGGCCTCTCCCAACAGCAAGGGATCCACCCGTTGGGCCGCCCAGCGATCCGCCCGCAGCTCCCGTAGGGTGAGCAATTCCTGCCAGAGGGCCTCGGTGTTGGGCAGCCAGCCGGTGAGGCGTCGCAGCCAGCCCACCCCAAACATCCACAGGGTGTCGCGGTAGTGGCGATGGGCTTCTTCGTGGGCGATTACAGCCCGCAAGTGCTCATCATCCAACTGCTGCAGCAGGCCG
This sequence comes from Synechococcus sp. R6-7, assembly GCF_047461695.1. Classification (NCBI taxonomy): domain Bacteria; kingdom Bacillati; phylum Cyanobacteriota; class Cyanophyceae; order Synechococcales; family Synechococcaceae; genus Synechococcus; species Synechococcus sp. R6-7. The sequence goes on along the minus strand of NZ_JANSHS010000322.1, from coordinate 2,142 downwards.
CGGCTGACCACCAACTGGGCATTCCACACCCCCACTTGGGCAGCAAAAGGGATCTCCAAATCCAGCACATAGGCCGGAGAGCCATGCAAATCCACATGGGCTAAAGCTTGCAGATGGGCACGTCGATAGGAGCGCCAGTATTCCCAAATCCAGTGCAAGGCCACGCCGCCGGCCACGGCCAGCAACAGCAGAGCACAGCCGTAGCAGAACCAGCCCCCCACCCCGGCCATTTGTCCCCACGGCCCCATCCAGGCCAAGGCCAAAGCAGTGGTCAGCAACAGCAGCGGGGGCAGCAAGAAGTGGATCCAAGCCCGCTGCCAACGTCGGCCCCATCCCCCACTCCTGTCCAGGCGCACCTGGGCTCGCCACAGGCAACTGAGGCCCAAGCCCAGCAGTAACATGCCCAAGTGGCTCATCGCGGATCCCTCCTGGCTTGACGGGCTGCCCGCAGCCGTTCGGCAATCGCCTGCAACTGGGACACACTGGCCTGATCCAGGCTATCGGCAAAGGCTGCCACCGTATCGGGATCCCCTACAGCCAAAAACTGCTGCAGGTGGGTGAAGGCCCTGAGGCTGGCCGCTTCCTGACGCGAAAGACGAGGCCGCCACAGCATGGGCAGATTCCGCCCTTGGGGATCGGTGCGGCGCTCACAGCTCACCCAGCCCTTCTGGCTTAAGCGCTGCAAAACTGTAGTCACAGAGGCATAGGCCAGCTCCCGATCCGGATCGGCCAAGATGCGCTCGTGGATTTGACGGGTGCTGGCACTGCCCAGATCCCAGAGGATGTCCAAGATTTCCGACTCCAGAGGGCCCAGCGACAGTTGCTTGGGACGATGCTTGGGCAACATGAGCCTTTGCCGGTGTAGGAATTTCTATCTAGCTAGATTAACTGTTGGAGTCTCAAGCCCCGCAGCCATTTTAAGGATCCGCTAAGCTCGAAGATGGTGGTTCTTTGTGCTGTTACTTCCCATGGCTGCTCCCACCTACCACACCATCACCTTCGGCTGCCAAATGAACCGCGCCGATACCGAGCGCATGGCCGGGATCCTGGAGTCCCTGGGGTATGTGGCCACCGAAGATGAGTTGCAGGCGGACTTAGTTCTCTACAACACCTGCACCATCCGCGACAATGCTGAGCAGAAGGTCTATTCCTACCTGGGCATCCAGGCACAGCGCAAGCGCAAGAACCCGGCCATCAAGCTGATCGTGGCCGGCTGTGTGGCCCAGCAGGAAGGGGAAAAATTGTTGCGCCGCGTCCCTGAGCTGGATCTGGTCATGGGCCCCCAGTACGTGAACCGCCTTGGGGATCTGTTGGCGCAGGTGGAAGCCGGAAACCAGGTGGTGGCCACCGATCCGGTTGAGATCCCAGAAGACATCACCAAGCCCCGCCGCGACAGCCAGGTCACTGCTTGGATCAATGTCATCTACGGTTGCAACGAGCGTTGTACCTACTGCATCGTGCCGCGGGTGCGAGGGCAAGAGCAGTCCCGCCAGCCCCAGGCCATCCGCGCCGAAATCGAAGACGTGGCCAGAGCGGGCTACCGCGAGGTGACGTTGCTGGGGCAGAACATCGACGCCTACGGACGGGATCTGGATCCGAAAACCAACCTGGCCAGCTTGTTGCGCTTCGTCCATTCGGTGGAAGGTATTGAACGGATTCGCTTTGCCACCAGCCACCCGCGCTACTTTACCGAGGAGCTGATCGCCACCTGCGCCGAGCTGCCCAAAGTCTGCGAGCACTTCCACATTCCCTTCCAGGCGGGCAGCAACGAAGTGCTCAAGCGGATGCGGCGCGGCTACACCCACGAGCGCTATCGCCAGATCATCCAGCTCATCCGCCAATACATGCCCGAAGCCGCCATCAGCGCCGATGCCATTGTCGGCTTCCCGGGAGAGACCGAAGCTCAGTTCCAAGAAACCCTGCAACTGGTGCAGGACATTGGCTTTGACCAAGTGAACACCGCCGCCTACTCCCCTCGTCCCGGCACCCCCGCCGCTGAGTGGCCCGACCAAGTGCCCGAGGAGGAAAAAAGCGACCGCCTGCAACGGCTGAACCGACTGGTGGCCGAGGTGGCCGCCGCCCGCAGTGCCCGACTCCTAGGCCAGGTGCAAGAGGTGCTGGTGGAAGGCCCCAACCCGAAAA
>NZ_JANSHS010000321.1:0-4808 GCF_047461695.1 Synechococcus sp. R6-7 | reverse complement strand
CCCCCCCTCAGCTTGATCAGCGGCAAAGTGGGCGAAGAACTCTGGATCCTGAGCATTTTGCTGGCAGGAACCTCTTCCATCCTGGCAGCCGTGAACTTCATCACCACCATTCTGAAGATGCGCATGCCCGGCATGAAGATGGAAGACATGCCGCTGTTTTGCTGGGCCATGCTGGCAGCCTCTGTTCTCACCCTCATTGCAACACCGGTTTTGGCCGGTGCATTGATTTTGCTTAGCTTTGACCTGTTGGCGGGCACGGCCTTTTTCAACCCCAGCGGCGGCGGGGATCCGGTGGTCTACCAGCACATGTTCTGGTTCTACTCCCACCCGGCGGTTTACATCATGATCTTGCCGGTCTTTGGCATGATCTCCGAGATTTTGCCGGTGCATGCCCGCAAGCCCATCTTTGCCTACAAGGCCATCGCCTACTCCAGCTTGGCCATCTGCTTTTTGGGGTTGATCGTCTGGGCTCACCACATGTTCACCAGTGGCACCCCTGACTGGATGCGGGTGTTCTTCATGATCGCCACCATGGCCATTGCCGTTCCCACTGGGATCAAGGTGTTTAGCTGGCTGGCCACTTTGTGGGGCGGCAAGATCCACTTCCGCTCGGCCATGCTGTTTGGCATGGGTTTTGTCTCGATGTTTGTGATCGGCGGCTTGGGCGGGATTATCCTCGCCTCGGTGCCTCTGGATATCCACGTTCACGACACCTACTTTGTGGTGGCCCACCTACACTACGTGTTGTTTGGCGGCAGCGTCTTTGGGATCTATGCCGGCATCTACCACTGGTTCCCCAAGATGACGGGGCGGCTGCTGAACGAGTTTTGGGGGCGGGTGCACTTTGTGTTGACCTTTGTCGGCCTTAACATGTGCTTCTTGCCGATGCACAAGCTGGGCCTGATGGGGATGCCCCGCCGGGTGGCCCAGTACGATCCCCAATTTGCCGACCTCAACTGGATCAGCTCGGTGGGGGCCTTTGTTCTGGCCATTTCCACCCTGCCCTTTTTGGTTAACGCCATCTACTCCTGGGTGGCCGGGCCAAAAGCTGGGGATAATCCTTGGCAGGCCCTGACACTGGAGTGGACAACTTCTTCTCCCCCGCCCCATCACAACTTTTATGGGGATCCCATTCTGCTAACTGGCCCCTACGACTACGGCTTGCACAGCAAAGAGACGCTGGACTACTTTGCTGCTCAGTTGCAGAGCTTGCGGGAGCTGGCGCTGGCGGAAGCGGAGCCTACCTCTTCCTAGCAGGTCGGTTGCCCGGTGGGCGGCTGATCCCCTGCTCACTGGGTATTCCAGTCTTGGCTGGGCTGCTTGTACAGCCTCAAGAAGTCTCAGGAATTCAGGAATTTAGGTGGAAAGGAATATGCAAGGATCCCTTGCCTCTGAAACGCTGATGGTTGGCCACTCAAGGGCCCACACTGCCCATGCTGAGCACCCAGATCATCGCGTCTTTGGCATCTTGATGTTTTTGGTGGCAGAAGGCTGTCTTTTCCTAGGGCTGTTCATGGCCTACCTGGCCTATAGCCTCACCGCCCCGGTGTGGCCGCCGGAGGGAACCCCAGAGCGGGAATTGCTTTTGCCTGGGATCAACACGGTGATTTTGCTCTCCAGCAGCTTCGTCATTCACAAAGCTGGGTCGGCCATCAAGGCCGATGATGTCAGGGGTCTGCGGCTGTGGTTTGCCCTCACAGCGCTGATGGGGGCGGTTTTCCTGGCAGGGCAACTCTATGAGTACAGCAACCTGGAGTTTGGCCTCACCACCAATTTGTTTGCCAGCACCTTCTATGTTTTAACGGGGTTTCATGGTCTCCACGTGATGGCAGGGTTGCTGTTTATTCTGGCGGTGCTCTGGCGCTCCTTTAAGCCCGGCCACTACAGCGCTCAACATCATTTTGGCGTCGAAGCTGCCGAGATCTACTGGCACTTTGTGGATGGGGTTTGGGTTGTGCTGTTTATTCTGCTCTACTTGCTCTGAGCTCGGCCTTCACCCAATATAGCCACGATTTGGATCAGCGCTTCTTGAAAGGCATCTCGTTCCGGCTGTCCTTGCTTGAGGTTGTATTCCAATTGCAAAAGCTGCTGCATTGCTTTCAGTAAAGCTGTGGTCTTCAGGGATCCCACCTCTTTTTGCAGAAAGTAAACCCGATTGGGATTCCCGATTTCTGCTTTCTGGGCGATGACCTTGGGATCCCGTTCTCCCTGATCCAGCAGCAGCCGCACCCATAGCCAGGTGCGAAATTGGCCCACCAACACCGCCAGAACCTTCAGAGCCGGCTCGTTGTGATCCAGCAGATGGGTCAAGATGCGTAGGGCTTGTTCCAGATTCCCTTTGCGCAGGGATCCCGCCAATTGAAAGCTGTTGTAGGCGCTGGCGGGAACTAACGCCTCGACTTGTTCAGGAGAAATGGGATCCTGTTGACCTGCCGTAAACAGGGCCAGCTTTTCCAATTCCATCGCCAAGCGACGGGAGTCATTGCCCACCGCCTCGGCCAATTTCTGGGCGGCTGCCGGGCTGAGGGCCAGATCCCGTTGTTCAGCTTCCCGCTGCACCTGCTGGAGAATGCCCTCCTCATCCCAAGGGGCCAGTTGCGAAAACTCGCGGACAATGGCCGTTTTTTTGAGGATTTTGGTGGATTTCAGGCGCCCATCCGGTTTGCTGCTGGTGGTCAAGAGCAGATGGGTGGTAGGGGGTAACTGGGCCAGTGTGCGCTCCACTTCTTCCCACAGATCTTCCGGGCAATGTTGGGTGAGTGTTGTCTCTTCCAGCCAAACCAAGCGGGCGTTGGATCCCAGCGGCGGGGTCATGGCTTGGTTGAGCCCGGCAACCGTGGATTCCGGCGGCAGGCGATCGTAGTTAAAAGCAGCCCAGTGGGGATCCAGCACTTGATCCCGCAACTGCTGTACCGCCTGCATCAGGCGATAGGTATCATCCCCCCAGTACAGGTAAACGGGCACGCTTCGACCGAGTGATTTACGAACCGAGTGATTTACGAGATGCTTTTCCCCTACTTCCTCCATTTTGCGTAGGTCAGTTCCCCTTGTCTAAGCGGTTTGGCCGGGATCCCTGCTCAACTTGGTGGAGGGAGTCAGTCCAAGTGAAGATACCGAGCCCAGCTTGACTCAAGTTGTTTAAGAATAGGTCAAGTACTCGCCCTGTCTGGCGAAAACAAAGGCATCTTTACATAACTTTCATAATCCAGAAGTCTCCGCAGCTCAAAAAGTTCTGTATTCCCACTGAAGAGGTTTCGTAGACCTTCTCCTACAGTTGAATTAGGAGCAGAGACTGCAGGGTTAAAGATTATGGATGGCATTGGCGAGTTTGAGTTTAAGGTGCAAATCTTAGCCCGTTGCATGGGATCCGCCCTGGGTCTGGGCCGTCCTACTCGTATTCAGATTCACTATTCCAACTCCAATTCCCAGAACGCAGTTAGAGCCAAGGAAGGTTGGTCTGGATCCCGCTTAGGCGATCAAATCCCTTCTCCTAATGCCGAAGGTGAAAGAGGATCTCAAGGTCAAGTGTTAGCCTGTGTTGCCTGAAGAATCTTTTGAGAATCGGTCTGTGGTAGGTCAGGAGATCTTCGATTGCGGCAATCCAACATTTGATTGAAGATTGAGATAGAGCTTTTTGTAGTTTTTCCTGCTGTTCTTCTTTGCTTTTTACAGAGACTTGTTCTTAAGATTGAAAACCCAACTTTGATAACTCTTCGATGCCTTTTGTCTTGTAGAGTCTTGTGAGTCAGCCGGTTCTTTGTTTTTGTTGAGGGGTACTTTGTCCGGCTGGCGCGATAAGAAGTTGCGCTCTTCTTCGTTGTCTCTTTGCCTCTGGGGATATAAGCTAGAACTTCGTCCCACCGACGCAATCGGAAGGTGACTTGGGGCGTATGAACTTGTGCCCAACAGGCTCCGGAGGGTTATGGAACGAGCAACGCAACGGTGGCACGGTTTTCTGCTGCGCGATTTTCCCATCAAGGCTTGGTGGCAGGGAAGCCTTTTGGGTCGTCTATTGGGATCCCTGCAGAGTTGGGGGAAAAGCAGCGTATTGGTGCAGACTTCCGACCGCATCGGCCTGGGGCTGGTACTGCTTTACTGGGTTTTCTCTGCGCAAAGCTCCACCGGCATCCTGGGCCTGATTTTGCTGGCTATGGCCGCTCTGGTGGGCCTGGGCGCTTTGGTGGAAACGCCGATTGGGCTGCCGCTGCATCTGCCCCTGGTCCTTTTCTGGGGAATTGCCACCTTGGCAACGATTCTCTCTCCGGTTGCCTACGCAGCACGGGATGGCTGGCTGAAGTTGACTCTCTACCTGGCTGGTTATCTGTTGTTGCATCGTCTGCTGCGCAAACCCCAATTCCGAGATGGGATCGTTGGATCCCTGCTTTTGGTCAGCTTGGTGATGGGGATCCATGGCCTGCGGCAATACTTATATGGGGCAGCGGAACTGGCCACCTGGGTGGATCCGAAGTCGGGTTTGGCGGGTCTGACGCGGGTGTACAGCTATCTGCGCAATCCAAATCTGTATGGGGGCTACTTGATCCCGGTCATTCCTCTGGGGCTGGCCGCCACTTGGATTTGGCCCAGTTGGGGGGCGAAACTCCTGGCCGGGTTTACGACGGCGGTGAACCTGATTTGCCTGTTGCTCACCTACAGTCGTGGCGCCTGGATTGGGGGGCTGGCCATGCTCACCCTGATGGCCGTGCTGTTGGCACAGTGGCATTCTGTCGATTTGCCAGCCCGCTGGCGGCGTTGGGCCTTGCCGGCCCTGTTGGGCGGAGGGGGGGCTGCTCTGTTGCTCGGGATCCTGA
>NZ_JANSHS010000320.1:0-14426 GCF_047461695.1 Synechococcus sp. R6-7 | reverse complement strand
CTTATTATTGACTAGAGTCATGCTCTGCTGCAGCCTAGCCTTTGATCATAGTCCGGCTCTGCTCGCCCGTTGGTCTGGGAATCCGTCCGTCAACACATCTTGCGGGCAGGGTGACTGCACAGAGCCGTGGGATCCCTCCTGCCTATGCCGAAGGACTCCATCCAAGTAGCGCGAACGGCGGTTATGAGGGACGCAGCGCAAGCGATCGCAGGGAAGCCAGTGGCAACCAGAGGGCTCTAAAGCATCCTATACTGTTGCGGCTGTCCGAATCACGAGGAACCTGCCGCTTATGTCTGAGCTTCTCCCTTTGCCTTCCCTCCAAGACCGGGTGGCTGTGGTCACCGGAGCCAGCCGGGGCATTGGCCGGGCGATTGCCCTGCACCTGGGGGCCATTGGAGCAAAAGTGGCGATCAACTACGCCCGCTCCGCTGCCGAAGCCGAGTCTCTGGTGGAAGAGATCGCGGCCCTGGGGGGAGAAGGGATCCCTGTGGCTGCCGATGTGTCTTGCCCAGAGGCAGTGGAGGGCCTGTTTGCCCAGGTGATGGAGCGGTGGGGTCGGGTGGATGTGCTGGTGAACAATGCCGGCATGGCCCGCGACACCCTGCTGCTGCGCATGAAGCCAGAAGATTGGCAGGCGGTGCTGGATCTCAACCTGACGGGGGTCTTTCTCTGCCTGAAGGCAGCCGCCAAGATCATGGTGAAGCAGCGCCAGGGGCGCATCATCAACATCACCTCGGTGGTGGGCTTGGTGGGCAATGCCGGCCAGGCCAACTACAGCGCCGCCAAAGCAGGGGTGGTGGGCCTCACCAAGACGGCAGCTCGCGAGCTGGCCAGCCGCAACATCACCGTCAACGCCGTGGCACCGGGGTTCATCACCACCCAAATGACCGAAAAACTGGATCCCGGCCCGATTTTGGCGCAGATCCCCCTGGGGCGACTGGGATCCCCGGCAGAAGTGGCAGGGCTGGTGCGTTTTTTGGCGGCAGATCCGGCGGCGGCCTACATCACGGGACAGGTTTTTGCCATCGATGGTGGCATGGTGATGAGTTGAGCCTTCTACCACGCCAGGGCTAGGCCATCGGCACGGGGTTCGGAAGCCGCAATGAAGTGATCCCCATCCCGCAAGAGGATCTGTCCCCGGCCAAAAAGGCCGTAATCCTCTTCTGCCTCCACCACCTGCACCGCATGGCCGCGGGCAGAGAGTTCGCGCACCACCTGGGGCGGCACTGTGCTCTCCAGGGCCACTTGCGGGATCCCTTGATCCCACAGCACTCGCCAGCGAGGCGCATCCAGAGCCGCCTGGGGGTTCAGGCCGTAATCCACCAAATTCACCACCACCTGCACATGGCCTTGGGGCTGCATCGTCCCTCCCATCACACCAAAAGGGCCGAGAGGGATCCCTTCTCTGGATAGAAAAGCGGGGATGATCGTGTGGTAGGGGCGCTTGCGGGGGCCCACCTGGTTGGGATGGCCGGGCTCCAGGGTGAAACCCGTGCCGCGGTTGTGGAGAGCAATGCCCGTGCCCGGAACCAGCAGACCACTGCCGAAGCCATCGAAATTCGACTGAATCAAAGACACCATCAACTCACCATCAGCTGCAGCCAGGTAAACCGTTCCCCCCTCCGGCAGCCCTGGCTGGGCCAGGGGGATCGCCTCCCTCCCGATCAACTGCCGCCGCCGCTGTGCATAAGCCTTATCCAGCATCTGGGCAGGACTGACCCGCACATACTCCGGATCCGCCACCTGTCGGCTCACATCGGCAAAGGCCAGCTTCATTGCCTCAATCTGCAGGTGATAGCGCTCGCCGGCATCGTAGGAGATCCGACCCAGCTCAAAACCCTCCAAAAGGTTGAGCGCCATCAAAGCGGCAATGCCCTGCCCGTTGGGGGGGATCTCCCAGACGGTGTAGCCCCGGTAATCTGTATGGATGGGTTCCACCCAATCGGCCTGGTGCTGGGCCAAGTCGGCGGGGGACAGGAAGCCGCCCGTGGCCTCCGAGAAAGCCAGCAACTTCTCCGCCAGCTCCCCCCGGTAAAAACTCTCCCCACCGCTACGGGCAATCTCTTCTAGGGTTTGAGCATGCAGGGGGCTGCTCCAGCGCTCCCCAGCCCGTGGGGCACGCCCTTGGGGAAAGAAAACGGCCTTGAAGGCCTCGTGGCGGGGATCTGGCAGGGGCAAATAGATGGACTCCGCCGCCTGCCACAGTTGGGCCACCCGGGGAGAGACCGGAAATCCCTCTTGCGCCAGACGAAGGGCAGGCACAAACAGACGCTCGAACGGCAGCTTTCCCCAGCGCCGGTGCAAGGTCTGCCAAGCGGAAACTGCCCCCGGCACCGTCACCGCTAACCAATCGTAGGGGGGGATCCGCCCATGGTCCCGGTACCGCTCCGGCGTCAGGGCGGCTGGGCTGCGACCGGAAGCATTCAACCCGTACAGCTGACCCTCCTCCCCCCCCTCCCACACCAGAGCAAAGGCATCGCCGCCAATGCCATTGGAGGTTGGCTCCACCACCGTCAAAGCCACCGCCATTGCCACGGCTGCATCCACAGCATTGCCGCCCGCCCAGAACATCTCCATGCCCGCCATTGCCGCCAAAGGTTGGCTGGTGGCCACGGATCCCTGTCTGCCCATCACCACCCGTCGCCGCGAAGCAAACGGATAGCGATCCAGGGCCTGCCGCAAAAAAGTGGGTGCTGGCATATCGCTACGCGACGCTCTCGCGAATGGGCTGGGCTCCCTACACAGGCAGGTTATCGCTACGCGACGCTCTCGCGAACAGGAGTGCGGCCAACTCCGCAAAGCTGTCCACCACCACATCTGCCCCGGCGTGGCGCAGTTCCTCGGCGGTGAAAGCCGTGGTGAGGCCCACCGCAAAACAGCCAGCCCCCTTAGCGGCGCGGATCCCATGCGTAGAATCTTCAATCACCCAACACAACGCCGGATCCAACCCCACAGCGGCAGCCGTTTTCAGGTAAGGCTCTGGGTCGGGCTTGGCCCGCTGAATGTCTTCGGCGGTAATCACCGCGTCAAACCAGCGGTGCAGGTCGAAGCGCTGGAAAATCTGCGCTTGATCCCGGCGGATGGCCGAAGTGGTGACGGCCAGGGCAGAAAAGCGCTGGCGGCTGGCCGCCAAAAACTCCAGCACCCCCGGCACCAGGGGTACCTCTGCCAGCAGCTCGCCAAAAGCCTTGGCCTTTTCCTCGATCAAGCGCTGCACCAGCAGGGGCCGTTCTGCAGGTGGGGTGTCCGTCTGGTGTTGGACAAGGTACTCGAACATGTCGCGGTCGGTGCGCCCCTTGAACTGCAGGGAGATGGGGGCCAAATCCAGGGATAGGTGGCAGCGTTGCAGGGCAATGGCCCCGGCGCGGGCATGGATTGGTTCCGAATCCACAATCACCCCGTCCATATCGAAGAGCAAGCCGGCAGTCACGTCAGCCTTCCCCTGTTGTAGGCACAGCACTTTGGATTGCATAGACATTATCGCTACGCGACGCTTTCGCGAATGGGCAAGCACGGGACAGGGATCCCCTTTAACAACCATACTGCCCCGTCTCCATCCCCCACCCGCAGAAGCGGCTGGTGATCTGCCAGATGGGATCCAACACATCCGTCAGGGCGTGGTCACTCTCCACCGCCACCAGTTGGGCCCAGGGGCGACGGGCCACATAGTCTCGACTGGCTTGAATGGGGATGGTGTCGTCTTGGATCCCGTGCACAATTAGGGTGGGCACAGGCCGTCGTAACCCCCCATCCGGGTAGCGCTGGGCATCGGCGACAAAGCCGTACTCCAAAGGGAGAGGGCGGCCTTCTCCGTAGTGAAACACCATGAGTTGTCCGGTTCGCTGCCAAGTCTCCACCGCCTCTGCCCCCAGCCGCGGCAGCCAATGGCCTAAAAAGCCAAAAGCCGGCGCCAAAAGCACCAAGCGCTGCACGCAAGGTTGTCGTTCGGCAACCCAAGCAGCCACCAGGCCCCCCAAGCTAGAGCCGATGAGGGTGACAGGGGGGTAGTTCATCTCGGCAAGCTGGCTGGAAACCTGCTGGATCTGGCGGGTCAAGGTGAGCTGGGCAAAATTGTCCTGGTTCAGATCAGGCACCTGAACAGGGATCCCCACCTGCTGCAGCCGCTGCCGAAAGAAAGTTGCCTTGGCCGACTGCGGCCCAGAGCCGAATCCATGCAGGTAAATCGCCAACACGGAAAGGGATCCCTATGGCCCTGTGGCTGCCGAGAGCCAGCCCGCCCCCAACACCACGCTGATGGAGAGGAAAAGGGTCGCTACCGTCCAGGTGATGCGGTTGAGGTTTTGCTCAGCACTCTTGGAGCTGGAGAACAGCTGGGCCTGCCCGCCAATGCCCGCCAACCCATCCCCCTTAGGGCTGTGCAGCAGCACCAAGATCACCAGCAAGATGGCCGAAGCCGACCAGAGAAACTCGAAAAACGCTTCCATCGCAGCGGATCCCCGTAGGGCAAGTTGCCAAAGCCATTATCGCTTGGAACCTCATCTTAGCGCACCCTGCCTCGGCATCGCTCCCATTTCAAACTCAACTCGTTCAAACTCAACTCGGCAGGCCCAGACCCATCTACTTGCTTCTCAGGTGGAACGGGTGCTGCTCCTTCTGGGGGTGTTGCTTTGCCTCAAAAAACGACCCCAAACGGGGCCGCCCAGTCTTTATCCAGCCCTTATGGAGATTTCCAGAGGATCCCCACCTCACCTACAAGGGCAAACAGTATTCACCTCAGTAGCTTACGCCCCGGTAGGTCAGGGGCTGATGAGGGTGAGGCATCGCTTTCTTGCTGGTGTGGTGCACACAGAAGGCTTGACCGCGATACTGAGCCTGCAACTCCTCATCGCTGAGCTGAGTATGCGCAGGAACGTAGTCAAAGGTGTTGCCACGGAAAGAGAGTTTCATATATCGCCTCCATCAACGAAGGGTTGAGTTTGTTGTCGTTGGGCCCTACGCCACGGAAAGAGTGGCGCGATTCAGTTGAGGCGCGTTCCTTCGGGAAGACCCCTACTTCCGTCTCTGCACAGCTCCAGGCCACTGGTGAGCCAACTGCAGAGATGAACGATTTATCCTATGTCTGTATCATAACTTACGGTTTTGCAGGTTTTTTGGGGGATTTATAGAAATTTAATCCGGCCATACCCGCAAAAGGGATCCCTTGCCGTCGGCTCTTCCGCGGCTTCTCGGGCCTGACTGGGCAATCACCTATGCACTTTTCGGAATAGATTGCCGCAACCGGTTCCGGGCCCAGGGCACCAATCCGGTATTCAGCCAGTCTCCCGAAGTGCTGATTTCTTCTATCTCACCGCCTGTGCAAGTGCCTGCAGCCCGGCTCGCAAACGTTCCTCAATGTCGGCCTCTAACTGTGGTGTTCCGGCAGCGTCCAACTGAATTTGAGAACTCAGGATATAAACCCCTCTCAGGATATGGGTGGCCCCCATCACTGCCAGCACAGGTTTCATCGCAAAGTCGATGGACAGCAGATGGGCCAGGGTTCCCCCGGTGGCAATGGGGAGAATCACTTTACCGGTAAAGGCGTCTTGATCCAGCAAATCCAGCAGTGCCTTCAACACACCTGGATAGGAGGCTTTGTAAACGGGAGCAGAGATGACGATCCCGGTAGCTTGGGCCACCTTTTGCTGAATTGCCTTGAGTTGAGGGCTATCGAACTTGGCCAGTGCCAGATCCTCTGGAGGCAAATCCCGCACCGAAACAAACTGAGTGGTCAATCCCAGATCGGACAGGATCCCGGCAGCGTGATGTAAAACGGCTTCTGAGCGAGAGGGAGTGCTGGGACTACCGGAGAGCAGGAGGATGCTGGACATAGGCCGCAGACAGAATACTGCCTCAGTTGTACCAGGGATCCCATGTGAAAGATGATTAACCCACTCTCGCCCTGCCCCAGCATGCACGATAGCTTTGTCTCTCGACGTCATTCCCTGCTGGTCAAATTGCGGGCAAAATATGCCCCCCGACTCCCCACCTACTCAAGGGGTCGGGAACGTGATAGGTTAGATTCAGCAAGGTTTCAGCTTGCTAAACTTGAGATTGATTTACGCGGGCGTAGTTCAGTGGTAGAACGCTAGCTTCCCAAGCTGGATGTCGTGAGTTCGAGTCTCATCGCCCGCTTTCCCCAACCAACCGGCAAAACCCGCTTTCCGCAAGCATTCTCGGGCTTGGCCTAGTCCGGGAAATCAATGAGCTCAAGGTAAAAAGGGGTAGTTCGGGGTCAGCAAGATCTCCTTGGCCAGTGCCCAGTTAGGCAATGAAGCATGCAACTTTACGAGTACGACTTCTATGCCTGGACGCAAAAGCAAGCCGCACTGCTGAAATCGGGGCAGTGGGATCAACTGGATATCGCCAACTTGGTGGAGGAAATCGAGGCTTTGGGCAGGCAAGAACGCCGGGAATTGCTGCACCGGCTGGGGATCCTGGTAGGGCATTTGCTGAAGTGGCAATTGCAACCCCACCTGCGAGGCAAAAGTTGGCGGGCAACGATTACTGAACAACGCCGCCAGATCCAGCGATTGCTCAAAGACAGTCCCAGCCTCAAGCCCGATCTTTCGGCAGCCCTGCAAGAGGCTCACCAGGACGGGATCCTGTTGGTGGTGAGAGAAACGCCATTGTCTGAAGCAGATCTGCCTGCCCAGTGTCCCTACACATTTGAGCAGGTGATGGATCCCGACTTTTATCCTGGCAAGGAAGATCCCCAGTGATCTGCTCAGCCCCCGGAACCAGAACCAGGGAGGGAGGGATCCCGACCCCGGTGGGTCTCCATCTGGCTGTCCACTACCCGTCGCAGCACTCCGTTGACGAAAGCGGCGGCCTCAGGATCCCCGTATTTTTTGGCCAATTCTACAGCTTCGTTGATGGCAACCTTCACGGGGCTGCTGGCCAGTATTTCCATCTCCACCACCGCCAGGCGCAGGATATCTCGTTCGATCCGACCAACCCGCTGCAATTGCCAACCCACCAAAGCCTTTTGCAAACGAGCATCAATCGCCTCCTTGTGGGTTCGCAGGGCAGTTAACAGTTGCAAAGCGTAGGCGCGCACTTCTTGGGATTGGGCAATGTACAACAGTTCCGGCATGGACAGGGCAACGCCCACCCGGTTGACTGCTCTTTGGGACAACTGGACAACCTCATCCAAGATGTGGCGGACGCTGTGCAGCCGCTGTTCCAGGTGTTCTAAGGCTTGGCCGGCGTTGCCGAGGGCCACTTGCACCTGCTGGATTAGCTCCAGCAATTCCCCCCGTAAGGCATTGGGGTCAGGAACGTCCGCCTCCTTCAGAGTGATTTCCAGGCGCTGCAGGTGTCGTTGGGCCTGCTGAAGGCGGAGGGTGACGGAGCGGGATCCACCCTCTTCCTTGGGATCCGAATCGGCCAACAATAGAGGATCGCTCTCGTGCAACAAACGGTCGCTGCGCTGGATTTCCGCCGCCGCTGTGGAGAGGGTTTCATGGGTCTCTTCACTCAGGGCGCGGATGGCTGCCAGCAGCAAGTCCTCCAGTTGTTTTTCGCTCAGTTTGGCCGCCGTGGCTGGCAGTTGATTGACCCCCAGCAGGGCCAGTTCGCGGGCAATACGCCGAGGTTGCATTGCAGAATATCCATAGCTTCTGAAAGACTGCCCCATTGCCGCAAGGCGGCGCGCAAGCGCTATCGGGCTTAGCCATGCTAGCAGGTTGCCAATCCATGAAGAACGAGAGACTCACCCGGTCAACCGGCCCTAAAACTGCGACTTAACACCCGAAACACCAAAGATGAACTCTGCTCTGTGCCAAAGCGAGATTGGCTGGATACCGAGAGGGTGAGCCGTCGTTTGCTGCGGGTGATGCCCACATACAGCAGCCGCAGCCGCTCCGCTGCCAAGTCCAAAAAGGCTTGCTTGGTGGCCGAGTCGGCCTGCAGATCCCAACAGCTTTTGGGGCTGAGCTGCCGCAACTGGGCCAGGGCCTCTGCCTGCATATCCACTTCATCCAAAAACTTCAGCCCCAGGGTTCGCTCCCCGTACTGGGTGGGAAACTCGTAGGCCGACACTTGGGGGATGAAGACCTGATCCCATTCCAGCCCCTTGGCGCGATGCAGAGTCGAAACGGTGATGCTGCCCGGCTCGGGGTCGAAGGCGAAGATCTCCGAAGGCAAGTTGTTGAGGCGGTGATCCAGAATCACTTGAAATTCTTGGGCGATCTCCTGCCAATCGGTTTCGGGCAGGGATCCCAGCACCTGCTCCAGTTGATCGATCACGTAGCGACCCACAAACAGCTCTTCCGGCTTGCGGTAGAGGCTTTGAACGATCACATTCAGCACCTCCGGCCAAGGGGAGCGCCCGGCCCGGAGCCAACCGGCAAGGGTGCGCAGCAGCCTGCCCAAGTTCTGCCAAGGCGGGCCATCGGGCAGAGCGGGAGCCTCACCGAAGTTGGGGAACAGCAGCCGCTCCGGCAGAGAGGCGCGGATCCAGCTCAACATCGGTCCCAGTTCAGCACGTGGGATCCCCGCCCAATCCGCCAAGCAATCCACAGCAGCAGCCAAGCGAGGGGGGGCAGTGGGACGGGCAAACCAGTCGATGATTCCCTTGAGCTGCAACAACACCCGCCGCTGACTGGGACTGCCCCGCAACAGGTCGATCACCCGCTCCGCTCCCATTTCCTGGAGATAGCTGAGGGCCTTGCCCCCCAGCTCGTTGGTGGTGACCAGAATGGCCACCGTTTGGCCGGGAAAAGCTTGGGTGGCTGCAATGGCCTGCCGCGCCACCTGTTGCAGCTCCTCCTCCGGGGATCCGACGACCCGCAGAAAGTCCACACCACCCTCGCTGGCCGGGGGGTTTTGGCCACCGGAGGTGGCCAGTTGAATGGGCTGGGGGGCCAGAGCGGTGCGCAAAGCCGGGATGGGGTGCTGCTGATTCACCCACTCCACCAGGCGGTTGGCCAAAGCGATGATCTGGGGGGCGCTGCGGCTGGATTCATCCAAGAGCACCACCTGAGGACTGGCCTGGCAAAAGGCGCGAAACAGCCGCGGCTCGGCGCTGGTAAAGGTGCCCATGATGCTCTGGTTGGGATCCCCCACCCGCACCAGGTTGCCGGTGCGTTGGCTGAGCAGCCGCAGCAGCTCTTCCTGCAGGGGGGAACTGTCTTGGGCCTCATCCTCGAACAGGTAGTCGTACCAGTTCTGCACCTGCTCCCGCAGCTCTGGACTGCCCTCGATCAAATCCACTGCTTGCCAGCCCAGGTCGTCGTAGTCTAACTTGCCCAGGCGACGCAATTCCGCTTGATAACCGGCGTAGATGGGAGCAGCCCAGCCCAGATAGCCCTCGCTGGGGATCACTTCTGGCCCCAGGCGCAGATTCTTGGCCCTGCTGATGACCACCTGCACCATCTGCTGGAAACTGCGCCGGAACTGGGCTCGGTTTTGGGCGATCTTTTGCGGGTTGTTGTCGCCGGGGATCAGCGGCTCCCAGAGCTGAGTATGGCGGACGAGCCAAGCGCGGCACAGGCGGCTGAGCAACCGCTCCTGTTCGTATCCCTCCAAAATAGACAGCTCCTCCCAACGGCTGGGGGCCTCCCGCAACACCCGCAACGACAAAGAATGCAGGGTAAAGGCCTGGGTAAAGCGAGCCGGATACCCCGCCCGTTGCAAACGTTGATTGATGCGGCTGATCAAGTTGCCCCGCGCCGAACGCATGTAGGTGAACACCCCGATGCGCTCCGGTGGGATCCCCCGATTGAGAATTAAATCGGCGATCAACAGCTCCAGAATAAAGGTCTTGCCGCTCCCCGGAACGGCGGCGATCCCCAGCGGCCCCGATTGGTAGGCCAACGCCTGTTGCTGCGCCGGACGCAGGGTGACCTCAGGAAAGGGAGAAGAAGCCAGACCCAGCATGGGATCCCTGCCTAGCTGAGGATGAAGGTCTCGATGGCCGCCGCCACCCCGTCTTCTGCCACAGGAGGGGCAATCCAATCGGCATGGGGCAACAGAGCAGGCGAGGCATTTCCCATCGCCACCCCGATCCCGGCGTATTGAATCATCTCAATGTCGTTGTCGCCATCGCCAATGGCCATCACCTGCTCCGCCGACAACCCCAGCATTTCCTCGGCCAAAAAACGAACGGCATTGCCCTTGTTCACCGCCGGATGGGTAGCCTCGAGAAAAATCGGCTCTGAACGGGTGAGGTAGAGCTGGTCAGGGGAATACCGCCGCCGCAGGGATCCCTGCAATTCCTGCAGGAACTCGGTATCCTCAGAAACAGCCAGGATCTTGGTGGGGCTTCGTCCGTATTGGGCGGAAGAAAACATTTGGAACGGCACCTGAGAGCGCTCAGCATAGGCCTGACTGAGAGGGCTCAGCTCCCGTAAGTAGAGCTGGTCATCGATGTAGAGGTGAACCCCCACCGGCTGATCCTGCAACGCTTGCAGCAACTCCTCGGCCAGCGGCCAGTCAAGGCTCCAGTGCTTTAGGGTCTTTTGGCTATCGGGATCCCGAATTAAAGCCCCCTGGTAGCTGCATAGGGGCATATCGGCCCCAATCGCGTAGTGGAACCGCTCGGCAGAACGATGCATGCGACCCGTAGCGATGGCTACTCGCACCCCTGCTGCTTTGGCCTTCTGAATGGCCTCCCGAACCGGCTCTGAAACCTGGTTGGAAGGCCCGGCAATCGTGCCATCGATATCCACCACCAACAGCCGAATCTGGGCACGGGGTGGAGAAGATGCCCGCTCTCTTTCCTCGGCTTGGACGTTAGCCTGAGTTTGCATTGCTGTTGTTTGCCCTCCTCCTGGCAACCTTCCAGACCGTAGCATGGCTCTGCCTCGATTGGTTGACGGTCATTGGCCGGCTCAGTACACAAAGAATCAACACAGAAGAATTGAACAAGTGAGATGGCCGGGTGGGGGATCGGTTTCCGCCCCTATTCCCGCCAACGAGAAAGCGTAGAATTAAGAAAGACTAGCCCCGTGATGGACGAAAACATTGTGATCATGCTGAAACGAATCGGTCGCGTCTGCCGGCCTCTGCTGGCCATTGCCCTGGCCTTGACCTTGGCCCTGGCTCCCATAGGCGCTGTTTGGGCACGCAGTGGCGGTCGCATTGGCGGCGGATCTTTCCGGTCTCCGACGTTCTCTGCCCCCCGCTCGATTGGCCCGCACTACTCAGCTCCTGTCTACCCCAGCTATGGAGGCGGCTTTGGTTTTCCGCTGCTGGTGCCCTTTTTCTGGGGAGGGGGGGGTGGCGGCCTGCTGACGCTGCTGCTCCTGGTTGGGGCAGGTAGCTTTTTGGTGCAGACGCTGCGCTCGGGGATCAGATCCGAAGAAGGGGACGATAGCATTGGGGTTCGCGATCCCCAGGTAACTGTTGCGCAGGTAAAAGTGGGACTGCTGGCCAGCGCCCGGCAACTGCAAAAAGACATGAACGCCCTGGCTCTGGAGGCGGATACTCAGTCGCCAGAAGGGCTGAGCCAACTGTTGCAAGAGGTCACCCTTGGCTTGATGCGCTACAGCGACTACTGGGCCTATGGCCATGCCCAAGCGGAGAAGCTGCCCCTCTCCCGCGCCGAATCCCTGTTCTATCAAGCCTCTTTACAAGAACGGAGCAAGTTCAGCGTCGAAAGCCTCAGCAACCGCAACAACCAGATCCAACAAGTCTCCCAAGCGGCGCTGCAGCGATCTGCTGCTGGGATCCCAGATGTTGGCGAGTACCTGCTGGTAACTCTACTGGTTGCGTATCGTGGTAACTTGGGTACACTACCTGTAGTTAACTCCATGGCGGATCTGCGGCAGTGCCTGTTGCAGCTGGCTTCGATTCCGGCAGATCGGATTGTGGCCATCGAAGTGCTGTGGACGCCGCAGTTGGAGGGAGACACCCTGTCGGCAGAGGCGCTGTTGACCGAGTACCCGGAAATGCGGCTCCTTTGAGAGCCTTTGGGCGATAGACGGCAACTGTTGGCTGAGTGTCTCAACTCCTCGGGATCCCCGCCGCTCAGGCTAGGGAGGTTGTATGTCCGGGTTAGATGCTTCAGCGGGCAGAGGCCGTCGTTCCCCTTGGGCATGGTCTGGCCAAGTCAAGCAGGCAGATTCTCTGTTGGATGAGCTGTTCGAGGATTTGGAGAACAGCTTGGAAGAGGGGCTGTCAGAAGCCGGCGAATATCCTTACCTCGGCACACGGCCCCCACTGCCTTCCCGGCGCTTCTCTGCTGCCGGAGGATTACTGCTGGGTATGGCTTTGGCCGCTACCTTGGTGGCAGGGCTGGCTTTTTGGATGACCCTGCGCCCGCGGGCGGTGGTTTTTTCGCAGGCCACTCGGGATCCCTTGGCTGAGGCACCCAATTCTTCCCATTCCGATGCTCACCAGGAGCCCTTGCTTCCCACTGCTGCTGATGTGGATGAAAACCCCAAAGCTCCACCTGAGGATTCTGCAAAGGCTGTCTTGGTCGAACCGGCAAAACCGCCGACTGTTGCCGCTCCTCTTGCTTCAAGAGGGGCTGGTCTTCCCTCTCCCCCCAGGGTACCTGCGCCTCCGGTGCCAGCGCGGATCCCACCCCAGCCTCTGCCGCAGATGAAGCTGGTGGGATTGATCCACGATCCAGGTGCCCCCAAGGCTCTGATCTTGATCGACAACGTGGTGCGGCAGGTGGCTGTTGGCCATGCGGTAAAAGCAGAGTGGCGGGTTACCGCCATCAGCCCCTACGGTGTGAGGGTGAGCAATGGCGCTCAAAGCGTCACCTTGCAGTTGGGGCTGTCGCAGCGGATCTGAATACCTGGATAGGGATCCCTGCTGGGTTGAGCAGCGCCTGGAGGGTGGGAGATTGGATTGAAGGAGAAGGGGCAGATGAAATTCGCCAAGCTGGGGCGAATGAGCCGCTGCAGAGTGGGAGTGGGCTTAGTTCTGGGATACCTCTGTCTCGGGCTGTTGGCTTGTCGCAGTACACCCCCCCTCTCAGAATCCCCCTCTGGGATCCCGGCGGCCTATGCTAGCCGCCCGCAACTGCAAGGGAAGGCAGTGGTGGAGATGGAGGTGCAAACTGCTGAGGGGGTAGGCAAGGTGATCTTGGCGATCCACGGGGAAGCGGCACCCCTGACCGGCGGCCAGTTCGTGGATTTGGTTCAGCGGGGCTTTTACAATGGCCTCACCTTCCATCGGGTGGAAAAGGATCCGCAGCCTTTTGTGGTGCAGGGTGGGGATCCCCGTGGTGACGGCACAGGGGGTGCAACAGAGCCGGGGAGCAACCGCCTGCGCACCATCCCCCTGGAAATTCAGCTGCGTGGGGAACCCTACCCCCGCTACAACACCTTGATCCAGGATCCCGCTGCTCTGAGTAAGTTGCTCTTGCCCCATCGTTTGGGGGCGGTGGCCATGGCCCGTTCTAGCCCACTTGACTCAGCCTCTTCCCAGTTTTACATCACCCTCTCTGCTCTGCCGATTTTGGACGGGCGCTATGCCGTGTTCGGCTACGTCACCGAGGGGATGGAGTGGGTGGAGCGCATCCAGGTGGGAGATGTGATCCGCTCGGCGCGGGTGTTGGAAGGAGCGGACTTGCTTAGGGTGCCGGGATCCCAACCGGAAAGAGCAGATCAGATGGAGGATCCCGGCAGTTTATGATGGGCAGCAACTCTGCTGCTGGTTTGGTTGTTGTGGCTCTGGCTTTTGCCTTGAGGAAGGGCAAGTTTTGCCCTCGTCCCCTCCGCCAACACCTGGGCACCCTTTCATGCAAGAAGACGCTTTTTCTCCCCTGGAGCCCCTAGACGAGCTGCCACCTCACTCGCCGCCGGAGGTGGATGTGGAGCTGATGCTGCAGCAGTTGCAGGATCCGGATCCCTATTTGCGGATGCAGGCGGCCCGCGCCTTCTGTGAGATCGAAGAACCCCGCGCCGTTAAACCCCTGCTGGCCCTAGTCCGGGATCCCTGCCCGTTGGTGCGGGTGGGAGCAGCCTATGCCCTAGGTCGGAATCCGGATCCCGCTGAGGTGGAGGTGCTGATCGAGGGCTTGCGCTGGGATTGGAACGGCTATGTGCGCAAAGGTTTGGTGTGGGCGTTGGGCAATGCCAAGGATCCGCACGCCTACCCGGTGTTGCTGGAAGTGTTGGCCGGGGATATCGCGGCAGTGCGATTGTGGGCTGCCAGTGCCCTCGGACAATTGGCTCAGGCGCAAGTGTTGCCCGGCCCGGCATTGCATGAGGTGGCCGCAGCTCTCTGCCGGGGTTTGGCTCAAGATCCAATCGCGGCGGTACGCGGCAACTGTGCCTGGAGCTTAGGGATCCTGGGGCAACAGGTGAAACTGGCTCTCGAGGATCCCGTTGTTTACACGATGCTAACAAGGCAATTGCTGACCAGCGCCAGTCGCGATCCCGATTGGGGGGTGCGGGATGACGCGCGGCTTGCCCTACAAAAGTTGGCGGATCCCGATTTGCTGGAGCATGACTCTAGTCAATAATAAG
>NZ_JANSHS010000319.1:0-1936 GCF_047461695.1 Synechococcus sp. R6-7 | reverse complement strand
CCTTCGGGGGGATCCCTAGAAATTGGAAAATCCCTAGAAATTGGAAAAGAATTGGAAAAGAAATTGGAAGCGAACTGAAACTGGGCCTGGTTATCAGGCGGGCAGCGAAAACAACGGCTGAAACGCTCCAGAAATCGGCCTGCTGGCTGGGGAAAGTCTGGGAAAGTGAGGTCTGGATCCCCGGCAGCCACCGCTGCCCAAAAGTAGCGCAATTGTGGGGCCAAGGCTTGTGCCTGTTCCAAAGGCAAATTCAGCGGTGCGGAGGTTAAAAACTTAACCACCGCTGGTTCGCTGCGCTGGGCCATCCACTCCCGGGAGAACGCTTGCAAATCGGGCCAATCGGGCAGGGATCCCACCCGGTAGCTCTGGATATGGACTTGGATTCCGGTCTCTCGATCCGACCGGATCTCGACAAGGCGGTAGGGGTGGGGAAAGCTGACCAAAGAGCCGGTGGTAATGTCGTAAACCCCCCCTCGTCGGGCGATGTGCTGGATGTGCAGATGTCCGGTGAACACCAGTTGCACCCCATAAGCTTGCAGCAGCCGCCGCAACTGAGAGGCATTCTCCAGCATGTAGCGACGCCCCCAGGGATGGAGAGACTGGCCGCGCAGATGCTCGACCACATTATGGTGCACCATCAGCAGCACCAGCTCTTCCTCGGCTGCCGCCAATTCTTTCTCCAGCCAGGTCAGTTGTTCTGGGGTTAGACACCCCACCAATTGACCCTGAGCATCAAAATGGTTGGAATTGAGGCCGATCAAACGGATCCCTGGCCGCAGAACCCGGCTGTAATCCAAAGACTGCCCATCCTCGTAGCCAAAAGCTCGGTAGTAGCGGGGAAAATCCGCCAAACCAATAGAGCGCCCGCTGGCCTCGGGCTGGGGCACATCGTGGTTGCCGGGCACCACAAAAGCCGGAAAGGGCAGTCGAGACAGCCGCTCTGCCAGCCATGCATGGTTTTCCGGCTCCCCATGCTGAGTCAGATCCCCCGGCAACAGCAGAAAATCCAGAGGCAACTGCACCAGATGCTGCAAAACCTGTTCCAGAGCCGGGATGCTCACCTCTACCAGGTGAAATCGGCTGGGGTGATCCCAAAGGGTGGAAGGGAGGGCGACGTGGGGATCGCTCACCACAGCAAAGCGGATCTGCACGGATTACTCCCCTTGACAACAGCAAGCAGATAGAGCCTTCGGCCCACCGGGGGGACAAGCGCTTCTGCTATTCTGGCATCCATCACGGGATCCCGATTATCTCAGGAGCACAGCATGGTGGCCCAGGTGATTACCATCGATCACCCTCTGGTGCAGCACAAGCTCAGCCTCATGCGCCGTGTTGAAACTACAACCGCCGACTTCCGAGCGCTGATGCGGGAGATCAGCCTCTTGATGGCCTACGAGGTGACCCGCGATCTGCCCCTCAAGCTACAGCCCATTCAAACCCCGATGGCCCCAATGTTGGCGCCGATGTTGGCGGCAGAGAAAAAGTTGGTGCTTGTCTCCATCCTGCGGGCCGGCCAAGGGCTCCTCGACGGCATGCTGGAGCTGATCCCATCAGCACGGGTGGGGCATATCGGCCTATATCGGGATCCCCATACCCTGATCCCCATCGAGTACTACTTCAAGGTGCCCACCGATATCGAAGATCGTGAGGTGCTGGTGGTGGATCCAATGTTGGCCACCGGCCATTCGGCAGCAGCGGCTGTAGCGCGCCTACGCCAAACCCGACCCCAGTCGATCCGCTTCATCTGCCTGGTGGCCGCCCCAGAAGGGATCCGGTATTTCCACGAACAGAACCCAGATGTGCCAATCTATACCGCTGCTGTAGACGATGGCCTAGACGAGCACGGCTACATCCTCCCCGGCCTGGGAGATGCAGGGGATCGCCTGTTCGGCACCCGCTGATGGGAGAGCATGACTCTAGTCAATGATAAGCTCAA
>NZ_JANSHS010000318.1:0-14175 GCF_047461695.1 Synechococcus sp. R6-7 | reverse complement strand
AGGGCGGGGCTTCTCGGCGGTTTAGCTAACCGAGATCCTTGCAAAGAACCTCAATATTTAATATTTAACATTTCATGAGCATTCCTGCTGCCCGTCAACGCTTTGCCCTTGAAATCCAATCGGAGCCCATCGATCTGGGTCGGGCGGCCCTCTGGATTGCCCAAGAAGCCTATCCCGATCTGGAGGTGGAAGAGTATGTGGCCGCTCTGGATGAGATGGCCGCAGAGGTGCAAGAGCGCCTTCCCCCGGAGCGTTATCCCCTGCGGGTCATCAAGATCTTGAATCACTATCTCTTTGAGGATCTGGGCTTTCGTGGCAATCGCGAAGATTATTACGACCCACGCAACAGCTTTTTGAACGAAGTGATCGATCGGCGCACCGGGATCCCGATTACGCTGTCGCTGATCTATCTAGAGCTGGCGCGGCGGATCGATTTTCCCATGGCAGGAGTGGGCATGCCCGGCCACTTTTTAATCCGGCCCCTGTTTGCAGGCGCCGAGATTTTTGTGGATCCCTTTCAGCAGGGGGAGATTTTATTTCCAGAAGATTGTCAAGAGCTTTTGTCGCAAATCTACGGGCCTGGGATCCCTTTCCAAGAACACCACCTACGCCCCACCCCTCCCCGCCTGATCTTGGTACGCTTGCTCAACAACCTCAAGCAAATTTATCTGAGCCGCGCCGAACTGGAACCCGCTTTGGCAGCAGCGGAACGGATCTTGTTGTTGATCCCTGAATCCTTGCCCCACCTAAGGGATCGCGGGCTGTTGTATTATCAGTTGGGCCGTTGGCAGCAAGCCTACCAGGATCTCAAGCGCTACTTAAAACAGGCGCCTTTCCACCCCGAGATCAATCGCTCTGATGAGCATTTAATCCGGGAAATTGTCGAGAGATTGGAATCTCATCCCGACTCATGCTAGGAGCATGCACAATTGCTCTCAGTTGTGCGTTGTGTAAGTGTGTAAGTTTTGAGCAAGATCTGCCGTCGTTTGCAAGCAAGGCTAGGTTTCTAGCAGGGATCGGAAGCAGCCCTTACCTCTTGGCGCAAAATGGCTTCCACCAGCTTATCTAAAGCCTCTAGATCAGATAGATCATAGTTTTTTTCCCAGAGGATTTGGTTAATGCTGGACTCCTGCTGCAGAGTTAAAACCGAAGATTGTAAAACCTCATCGATGATCTGGCGAATGCTCATCTTAACCTCGCAATCGTGAGAAGAATTGATGGCTTTGGCTCATAAGCCTAGAATGCTGGAAACGCTCTGCGATAGCCATCGTGAGGATCACGTATTTTGACATCAGAATCTGGGGCGACTCATCCAAACCCTTTCGGGGAAATCGCCAATAGTACTTTTACGGACTTGAGCTATGGATGGCGCTGAAGTCTGCGAACTTCTCAGGATCTTCTGAGACAGACCTGCTCCCCATTGAGGGCAGCTTGGGCCTCATCATCTGTTGCGAAGGCGGTGCGAATGATGCGCTCACCGGGATGGCGATCCCCTGCCGAAAGGCCGAGATCCCGCACCACAAATGAGCGCTGGATCCAGCGGTCGAAGCCATCGTAGCGGGGAGAGAAGGCAGTCCGTCCGTGAACGGTGCGGCGATTGTCAATACAGAGCAGATCCCCTGTTTCCAGCTTGATGCCTCGGTAGACAGCGTGGATTCCCTTCCTCAGGGCTTCTAGAGCCAGACTGGCTTCGGGGGTGAGCCCCACCATCAGGTCTTCGTCGTAGTTCCAGAAGGGATCCTCTCGACGGCCATACAGCACCGGCAAAATGGGTCCATTGATCAGGGCTTGCCGGTTGCCGAAGGAGTAGTCGATGCCGGTGCGATACAGGGGTTCAAACAGCAGCTCTCGATCGCGCTCTCCTAGCAGAGGCAGGACATGACGGATGCTGGCGTAGGTGGTTTCCGCCACACGATCATGGTCGGGGCGCAGGCAAAACAGCAGCAAAAACTCCGGTGAGTGGGGATGAAAAACCGTCTCGCGGTGAAACTGTAGCCGAGTGCGGGATCCCTCAGAAGATTGCACTTCTTCGCTGCCGGGAGTAGGCACCAAGTTTTGAAACAAATCCCCGTTCTTTTCTTGAATGTAGGAGACCAAATGCCCCAAGCGGCTGCCGATCATTGCCAAGCAGCGTTCGCTGACAAAAGTGGTTTTCTCCTCGGAGCGCTGCGCCAGAGCCGGTGTGCGGGTATGGTCTAGTCCGGGATCCACGGGCAAGCCCCGCAGCAGCAGGATCCCTTCCGAATTGGAATACAACTGAAACTCCAGCAAGGCCCGCCGCAAATGTCGGGGCAGCTCATCTGCCCGCATCTCGCAGTCCAGGAGAAATTCTTCTGTTTCCCGATAGGGATCGGGCCCAGGTGCAAAAAACAGGTTTATCGTCTTTTCATCAAAGCCCCGACAATCGATCAGCAGGCATCCTTTTGCAAGCTGTGAAGTCTTCATCACGATCCCTCACCACCCACTGCCCTAGTCATAGCAGCCACAGCAACTTTTGAGCAGGGATCCTACACTCAAAACCCAATCTCGGCGAGTGCAGCGCACCACCCCTCTGTAGGCTGTGTGAGAACCTCAGTCTGAGGCGGGGCAGAGTTTTGCCTGCTGCATCAGAAGTTAACTGGGGATCCCCATGTCTGGGCAAGATGTCCATTAGGATGAGTTCCAGGGGCTGGCCAGCGCGGGGAACCGGCGTAAAGTGGGCAAAGTGGGATCTGCCGAGCGCTGGGTTATGGGGAAAGCTTCAACAAACTCGCAGGCGAGGTTGCAACACCATGGCACCAACTTGGCAAACCGATGGGCATACTTGGTTCCTTCTGCCCCCTCAACCCCGCGCCGTCGTTCACTTTCTGGGTGGAGCTTTTGTGGGAGCTGCCCCGCAAGTGTTCTACAGCCGCCTGCTGGAAGAACTGGCCCGTATGGGCATGGCCGTTGTTGCCACCCCCTACACCACCGATATCGATCACGCCCAACTGGCACTCAACGCAGCCCAATCTTTGCACAGAAGCCTGCAAAGCAAGGGTTTGCTGGAGTTGCCCCTGTTTGGTTTGGGTCATAGCCTGGGCTGTAAGTTGCAGATCCTCTCTTGTCTAGCCGTTCCTTCTCTGGGATCCCAGCGGCGAGGCAATATTTTCCTGGCCTACAGCAATGCCGGGCTAGATCGGGCTTTGCCATTGCTGCGGCTGTTGGCTCAAGCTTGGCCTCAACAACAGCTTGCCGATCTGTGGCGGATGTGGATGGGATCCTCCTCGCCACCTGTGAATCTGTGGTTAGAGTTCGAGCCTTCCCCAGCAGAAACCAACCGCTTAATTGAGGAGCAGTATCCGGTTAGACACAACCTGCTTGTGGAATTTCGACAGGATGATATTGACGACATTCCTCTGCTCTACCAACAGCTTTGCCGCAAGTATCAAGGCTATACCGAGTGGCAGCATCTCGAGGGGGATCACCTCACTCCACTGGGTTTTAGCTATCCTTTCCAAGTCGGGCAAGAGTTCAGCCCCATCGATGCTTTTGGACAGTTGATCTACCAGAACCTACTGGCCCCCAACCACCAAATGATCCGAAGCATCCGAGCCTGGCTGGCAACCCAATTGGCCTAGTCAAGCCAGCTCAAATCGGAGAGCAGATCTTGAGAGTAAGAGTAAGGGGAGGAAGGTTGCGCTTGCAGATGAAACAACATCTGAAGGGTATCGCTCATCAGAAAGTAACAGGTCAAGACGCCGCCGGCAGCCACAGCCACCAGTGTCCCTGCCAACATGCGCGAGAACTCCTGACTCTGAAAAGCCTGCTCCATCAAGCGCAGCGCCCAGAATCCCAGGAGGACAACAATGGCAAGGATGATCAACATATCGTAATTTATTGTAACAAGCCTGCTGCTCAACGGCCATTGACAGAATTGAATAAGAACATAAGGACTCCCCTTGTCCCTCATGCTCCATGACTCTGAGTCAGTGTACAGAAGGGCTTGGCGTGCCTGGATTTGCAGCCCTTTTCGGTTGCCCTTGCTGCAGGCCATGAGCACAAAAGGGATCCCACCGGCAAAGATTGCAGGTTGGGCGGGCGTTCAAGCGGGCTACACCCGACGCCCGTTATCGGAAATGCGGGTGGATCAGGAGCTGATGTGGCTGATTCAGGTAGGGCTGTTGCGACGGGAAGTGGATGGGCAGGGGATCACCGACCGGTACCGTCTGGCACCTCTGGGTCGGCAGTTGTTGCAAGATCTGGAGAGGGATGAAGCTTTTGCCGGGATCTCGGCAAGCTGGGCAGACCACCTGCAGAATAGGCTGACCCGCTGGCGGCTGCTTCCCTGAGGATCCCCTACACTGGATCCAACGTTCAACGCTGCTCTTGAGGTGGGACATGGTACGGCCAAGGTTGATGCGTGCGCCCGGATCCCTGGCACTCCAACGTCCACTCCAAACCTCTCTGCAGCGGCGCAGCCAAGCGATTAACCGGCGCAGCAAATCTATCTACCGCAAAACCCGCTCCCTCTACCGACGCAACTTGCCCCTTTACCTGCGTAATTTGCTTTTGCAATACCGCACCAGCCTTATCTACAACCTCAAAGCCAGGCCTGTCAGCAGAACCCGTCGAGGATAGCAAGCCCCCCTCTGGATCCCAGCACAACAGTCTTCACCCCGTCGGAGTTGGTGATGGAGATTGTCCACCCCCAAGCCTGTGTAACCCCGTAGGAGGGGTACTTCTTGCAGGAGACTATTGGATTGTGAAGCGGCCAACTCCCACCTTCTCGCCGTTGACATGAATCTCGACGCGGTAGCGGCCGGTGTAGGGCTGGCTGAAGCTCAAATAGCCTTGCACCGTGTCGCCGGGATCCCAGGGAACATCGAGCTTGCGGATTAGTTGCTCGCCCCCAGCTTCTCCGCCCTCGTAGTACCAGAGCATCTCCACCTTGGCGTTGGCAGGAAGGTTGCCCACCGGCAAGATGGCCCAGATCAAGGTGTCAGTGGTCTTGAACTCGGTTGTGGCCTCGCCAGGGCTGCCGTCCCCCCGACCTCGGTACAGGCCGATTGTCTTCAGCCCCGCCCCTTTGGGGATCTCTCCGCTGTAGGCACGGGCATCTGCTTGCGCTTCCTGACCCAGGCGATCCAGCTCAGCCAGCAAATCTTCCTGCTGCTTCAGGGCATCGGTTGCTTCCTGCAGCCACTGGGCGATCTGCCGCTCTGAGGTTGGGACTTCTGAAGCCGGGGAAGAAGGCTGTGCAATCGCCCCGCTGAGGTTGCGAATGGGAAAACCCTGAGCTGTCCCCACCTCGCTGCCCAGTAAGTTCAGCCAGCGGCTGCGCAGTTCAGGCATCATCTGGGGCTTGGCGGCGTAGGCAATGCGCACACTGCCGCGCGGGCCTCGGGTGATCCGGCCAATCTCATGTTCCTCAACTCCACTCACCGTCCCACGGCAACCAGCACTGCGGAACTCGTAGAGCACATCTTCTTCGCTCTCCCGATGAAACTCCCAAGTCGTTTGGGGGCAGCTAGCCAGGAGGTTGTCCCGCATGTGGTTGGCGAGAAAGCGCGGCGATCCCTGGACATGAACGTCCATGACGGAGAGCATTTCTCTCCAAGAGGCCAAGCTCTCTCCAGGCCGTGTGAGAAGGGTTAGAGTAACCCCTTCTAGGACTTGATGATCGGCGAAAATCCACTCCCCTGGATCCCCCTCGATGACGACGTTTCCCGATGGGCTGAGGAAAGCGGATGCAAACAGTAGGCTGGCAAAAAGATTCAACACAATGCCCTTCCTTATCCTGGGATTTGTACTTGAAAATGAGATAGGACGACTTTCAAGCCGCTCACTGGGCAAGCAAAGAAGGGCTGGACAAAGAGGCTAGAGTCTTCGTCGTTGCCGTTTGCAAGGCTCACCTCAGAAGAATCTTGATAGATTCCTATAGCTTGATTTTGCTAACCTTACCCAAATGTTATTGACTCCCCAGAACGCCGACTAGCTTAGCACAATTTAGCTCAATTCTGAACCCTATTATGCAGAAATGTTGTGTTTTTCTGATGAGTATATCCATTTACATTGAAAAGACAGCAGCCTGTTCGTTCAGAAACCTCATGGCAATTGAAAGCTGGTTACTGTAGTAAGTCACTGCGGCCAACTGAAGAGGAGATCTTTCCGGTAATTAGCCAGTTATCCCCCAAGGTCTCCAGCCGCGGCTCCACCAGTTGCCAGCTTTGGTTGACATCAGGGATCCCCTCCCCTGCTACCGGGGTTGGCGCAGCGGCTCCGCCTAGGATCTTGGGAGCGATGAAGGCGGCTACTTTCTGGATCGCCCCATCTTTGAGGGCTGCCCAGGCCAGCGTGCCCCCGCATTCCCAGAGGGCACTCAGACACCCCCGCTGAAAGAGCATCTGTGCCGCCCGCGAGGGGGTTACTTGGGGCAGATGCAGCAGCTCCACCCCCTGCTTGGCCAGGGATCCCCACAAAGGATGGGTTGCCACAGCTTCTGTGATCACCAACGTCGGCGCTTCTTCCACCTGCCACAGATGGGCGACGGGAGGTAGGTTCAGGGAACGGCTGAGGACCACCCGCAACGGCTGGGATCCCTGCAACTCCGCCAGACGACAGGTGAGGCGCGGATTATCCTGCCAAACGGTTCGGGATCCCACAATCACCGCATCGTGCCAGGCCCGCTGTTGGTGTACCCACTGCCGCGCCAGAGGGTTGCTGATCCAGCGGCTGTGGCCGGTGGCGGCGGCGCTCTTGCCATCCAGGGTCATGGCGTATTTCAGCAGGCCGAAACACTGTTGCCGCACAATGGCGAAGGCAAACCCCTCGTTCAGCTCCTGGCACTCCCACTCCAGCACTCCCACCGTCACGTCGATCCCCGCCTCCTGCAGGCGTCGGATCCCTTTGCCAGCCACCAAGGGATTGGGATCCTGCATCCCCACCACCACCCGCCGGATCCCGGCAGCTAGGATGGCCTCGGTACAGGGAGGGGTACGGCCATAGTGGTTGCAGGGCTCCAGGTTGACGTAGAGCGTTGCCCCTCTGGCCAGGGATCCCGCCTGTTGCAGAGCCAACACCTCCGCATGGGGCTGCCCTGCCCCCGGATGAACGCCTTCCCCCACCACCCGATCCCCCTGCACGATCACGCAGCCCACCCGTGGATTGGGAGAGGGACGCTGAGGTGTGGAACGGGCCAGGGATAGACACCGTTCCATCCACTGCTGATCCGAAATCATAAAATGGGCATCCGCTCCAGAGCGGCTCAAGCCGGTGACAAGGCTGCCAACTTGCGGTTGAAAGCTGCAATTGCCTTGGATTCTAGCTCTGCCACCTGCAATGCGTAGTCGCGGGCGCGGGCCTTTTGTTCGTTGCTGACAATCTCTCCCGAACGCAGGCGATCCAACAAATCGAAGGGATCCAACACCTCATCCATCGGGAAGCGGCCCAGATGAATCATGATCGGCAGGCATATTCTTCGCCAAGAATCAGAGCGGAAGTGAGCGTGGGTGATTCCCTCTCTCCCAGCTTGAGGGTGGGACGAGCCTTGCGGCCAACCACCACCTGGCGATGGGTCTCGATCACTGCTCTGGCCCGATCCAGATCTTGATTTTTCCAATCCACAGCCAGCCTGAGGCGGTGGGCGATGAAATCCGCAGTGGCGATGTAGAGCAGAGAAGGATCAAAGCATAAACCCGCGTCTGGGCAGTTGACGCCACCGTTGCACAAAACGCCGGGAAGGTGATCCCCGCCTCCACCACCGTGGTCACCCCTGAGCGGATCCCCGCCTCATCCGCCGGCAGACAAAAATCCCCCACTGATGTAAAAACATGGGTGTGAATATCGATCCAGCCAGGGGTGAGGAGCTGCCCTCGCAAATCCACAACTTCTGCCCCACAGACAGGCAGGTGGCGTCCAATTGCAGCGATCTTGCCCTCCTCCACCCGCAGTTGCCCGATTTTGTCCAATCCCTGGTCGGGATCCAGCAGATGTGCGTTGATAAACAGGGTGGCAGCCACCAGAACTCCTGTCAACAAGGCGTTAGACCGGTATTGCGGCAAGGTAAAACACTTTTTTCTTGCAATTTGTAGGCTCAACTACAAAATCCGACGCGGAGAAGACCGCAATCTGAGCGTGATACCTGCTACATCTGCCGTTTCGACAAACAGGCTCTAATATTGGGATGGTTATTCTAGGAGCTGCCTTCATGACCTCTTCCCCCCACCTGACCGCTGCAGAGGGGGCAGCGGGTTCTGCCAACGGGCTGAAGGAGGCATCCCTGTTTGGGGAACGGGATCCCTTGGCCCATTCCCTCCAAGTCCACGAAACCTTCAACCGCAGGAACAACCTGTTGAACCGTCGCCTGCAATTGGTGGAAGAACTCTGGGAATCGGTGATCCTGCAGGAGTGCGGTCAGTCTCTGGTGGATCTGTTGCAGCGACTGCGTTCCATGTGTTCCCCAGAAGGACAAGCCCTGGAGTACCCGATCCCAGAGGTACTACAAATTATCGAGTACCTCAGCCTCGACGCCACCATCCAAACGGCACGGGCCTTTGCCCTCTTCTTCCAGTTGATCAACATTGTTGAACAGCACTACGAACGGGCAGAAGACTCGGACATGCGCATGGTGGATAGCCAACAACGTACCGTGCGAGAAAACGAAAAATTTGAACGGCTGTTCCCTTACCTGCGGGCTCAAGGGGTGCCGCCGGGCCTACTGCGCAGATTGCTGGAGCAGTTGCACATTCGCATGGTCTTTACCGCCCACCCCACCGAGATCGTCCGCCACACCATCCGCGAGAAGCAACGAGCTTTCTCTCGCCTGCTCGGCCAACTGGATTGGGCAGAACAAACCCAGCCTTTGCAGGCCCAGATGATAAAAGAACAGATGGCGGAAGAAGTTTTGCTTTGGTGGCGCACCGACGAGTTGCATCAGTCCAAGCCGACTGTTTTGAACGAAGTCGATTACACTTTGCACTATTTTGAAGAGGTGTTGTTTCAGGCCATCCCCCTGCTGCACGAGTACCTCAGCCGCAGCCTGAAAAAAGCTTTTCCCAGCGTCGAGCCACCGCCGGCAGGATTTTGCAACTTCGGCTCGTGGGTAGGCGGGGATCGGGATGGCAACCCTTCCGTTACCGCCGATGTGACTTGGCAAACGGCCCGCTATCAGCGCAACCTCATCCTGGGCAAGTACATCGAATCGGTGAAGGCTCTCACCAAAACCCTGAGCATTTCCCTGCACTGGGGGGATGTGGACAGCCAACTGCTGGATGCCCTTGAGCAGGATCACCGCCTCATGCCTGAGGTTTACGAATCGTTTTCGCTGCAATATCGCCAGGAGCCTTACCGCCTCAAGCTCAGCTACATTCAGCGGCGGCTGGAGTTAACGCGGGAGCGCAACCGCAACTTGGCCGACTCCGCTTGTTTGCCCACCCCTCCCCCTGTGGACAACGCCTATGCCAACGCGGAAGAATTCCTGGCCGACTTGCAGCTTATCCAGAAAAGCTTGAAAAACAGCGGCCTTTCCTGCCGTCAGTTGGATCATCTCATTCAACAGGTACAGGTGTTTGGCTTTCACCTGGCCCATCTGGATATCCGCCAAGACAGCAGCTACCACGAAGCCGCTCTCACGGAAATTTTCGAGTACCTGCGCATTTTGCCGCGCCCCTACAGCGAGATGACGGAAGAGGAAAAAACCGCCTTTCTCCTGCAGGAGCTGCAAACCCGTCGGCCTCTGATACCGCTGGAGATCGCCTTTTCAGAGAAAACGGCAGAGCTGATCGCCACCTTTCGCACCCTGCGCCGCATGCAGCAGGAATTCGGCTTGGCCATTTGCCAAACCTATGTGATCAGCATGAGCCGCCAGTTGAGCGACCTGTTGGAGGTGCTGCTGATGGCCAAGGAGGTGGGGCTCTACGATCCCATTAGCGGTCGCGGATCCCTGGCGGTGGTGCCGCTGTTTGAGACCGTCGAAGACCTGAAGCGGGCCCCGGAAGTTTTGCGGCAGTTGCTGGAGATCCCTTTCTATCGCCAGTACTTGGCTCAGCAGGGAAATCTGCAGGAGGTGATGCTGGGCTACTCCGATAGCAACAAAGATTCCGGCTTTTTGAGCAGCAACTGGGAGATTTACAAGGCTCAACAACGCCTGCAGACGGTGGCCGAATCCTACGGGGTGAAGCTGCAGATCTTCCATGGCCGGGGCGGTTCGGTGGGCCGTGGAGGGGGCCCGGCTTACGAGGCCATCTTGGCTCAGCCAGGGCGCAGTGTGGGGGGCCGCATCAAAATTACCGAACAGGGAGAGGTGTTGGCCTCCAAGTATTCCCTCCAGGATCTGGCCATTTTTAACCTGGAAACCGTCACCAGCGCCGTGATCCAGGCCAGCCTACTGCGCACCTACCCCAACGATCTGCACGAGTGGTCGCGCCTGATGGAATCCTTGGCGGAGCGCTCCCGGCAGGTGTACCGTAACCTGGTCTACGAGCAGGAGGGCTTTGTGGAGTTTTTCCACGAGGTCACCCCCATTGAAGAGATCAGCCAACTGCAGATCAGTTCCCGTCCCGCCCGCCGCAGCGGTAGCCAAAAAGACATCGGATCCCTGCGGGCCATTCCCTGGGTATTCAGTTGGACGCAAAGCCGCTTTCTCTTGCCGGCCTGGTATGGGGTTGGCACCGCCCTACAAGAATACGTGGCCAGGGGCGAGCACAACCTCAACCACCTGCAGCACCTCTATCGCGAATGGCCTTTCTTCCGCATGGTGATCTCCAAAGTGGAGATGACTCTGGCCAAGGTGGATTTGCAAATAGCGCGTCACTACGTGCGGGAGATGAGCTCTCCAGAGCGTCTAGAGCGGGCGATGGAGCTGTTTGAGTGTATTGCCCAAGAAATGCACCGTACTCGCACAATAGTGCTGCAGATTACGGGTCACAGCGAACTGTTGGAGAACGACCCTTATTTGAAGCGCTCGGTGCAGTTGCGCAACCGCTCTATTGTGCCCCTCGGCTTTATCCAAGTCTCTCTCCTCAAGCGCCTGCGAGAGCATCAGGGATCCCGCACCGGACGAACACGCTACGACCGAGCTGAACTTCTGCGTGGAGCTTTACTTACCATTAACGGCATTGCCGCCGGGATGCGCAACACAGGCTGAGGGATCCGACTAATTGACCCTGGCGCTGCTTCTATCAAGTTCAGATCGGCATTGAGAGCCTATCAGAACAGATCGTCATCATACTCTTCTGGCTCCACCTCTACTGGCTCTACTTCGACAACGCGGCGGGAAGAACGGCGGGGGGGTTCATCCGCGTAGCTTTCCCCTTGGTCTTGGGGCAACCGTGGGGGACGGCGACGAGTAGCTGTACCTGTGCTGCGCTCTTCCTGCACATCCACATCCTCTGGATACTCTTCGGCAGGGCGACGGGGGCGGCGGGCCTCTGGCGGCGGTGCTGGTTCATCGTAGTCCGTATCCTGACGCGGGCGGACCCCTGGCTCCTCGTAATACTCATCCCCTTCGGGTCGGCGGCGGGGACGCACACGGGTATCGCTGGTCAGTTGGGGCCGCGGGCGACGGCTCGGCTCTGCGCTGCCTTCGGGAATGGAGCGGGTGGAGGAGGTGTCGCGAATACGGGATCCCTCAGCCCGGGTGGAAACCGTGCGCCCTTGGGCATAGCCATCCGGGGGATAGGTGCGGCTGAAGCCTTGCCGCCGAACGGTCGGACGAGCCCCGCCCACCTGCCGTGCCTTTTCACTCAAGAGGATGCGCAACCGGAAAGTTTCGAGGGCAAACCAGCCGGCCATCACCGCCAACAGCACCTGGGCAAAGAACAGCAACGGAATGAGCCGCTGACCTTCCAAGAGCAAACAGACGGAATAGATCAGGCCCATCGTGGCAAAAATCACGTCGTACTCAGCGGAGGCCTCGCGCTTGATGAACCGAACCGCGAAGATGGCTCCACTGGCAATCGCCACCAGCGCTGCCATCAAAAAGTAGGGGCTTTGGGTGAGAAACATGCCAGGGATCCCTAAACGATGAAAACGGGAGAGCGTTGAGCCTTATCCATTCCACAGCCGATCCTAGCATTGATCCTCCTGGTGGCACGGACAACAAAACCCAGGTTTGGGTGTAGGGACGGGATCCCTCTTCAATAAAAGGGATCGGTGCTAAAATCGGCAGCATCTTCCTGCATGTTCCATGCTGTATCTGGCACGGGTACACAAAAAAAGTCTCTTCGGCCAGGGGGAGCTGCAGCTCTTGGCCCGGCAGGCCGAGGACGGGGTTTGGATGCCGCTGCGCAAGCCAGAAGGGGTCACCTGCAAAGAGGTTGGCCCTTACAACATTGGGGTGTTGCTGCTGGTTGAGCTTTCGGAAGAGCGGCAGGTACGGCGGGTGGAAGAGGCAGCCATGAAGCTGGTGGAGATGTTGCACAACCTATCCCGAACCCACAGTCTGGTGGATCTGTCGGAGATTGAAAGCTGGCGGCAATCCTTGACTCGGCAAAGCCAAGAGCTGAGCCGTCGCGAAGCAGAGGTGGCCGCTCGCCAAGAGCAACTGCAACAGTGGGAAAACCGTCTGCGAGAAAAGCTGTCTCCTTGAGCTCTCAGATCTACTCTTATCTTAAGTAGAGTCATTTTAAGCTAATTGAGAAGCCCCCCAAGTGCTCTGTGCCGCTGCCATCACCCCATCTCCCAAAAAGAAAGGGGAGCTGGATGGAAATGTTTCATACCTGTTTAAAATGACTGTAAGTCCAAGTAAGTCTATGAGTGAATCTGGATGTTCTGCGCCTTCCCAAATCAGTAGTGATACGACCCGGATCAACTTGAGTTAAGCCATTCTTTTCCCCCAGAATAAGCGGGGCAAATCCGGGATCCATCATGCCCCATGTTGCCCATGGCAACAGACTGTCCCACCTCCAGTGTAGAAATCCCCCGACTTTAGTCGGTGAGAGTGTCAACCCTGTGCTGGTGCTGTATGGATCGATCAAACAGTGCTGAGATCTGGCCTTAACTCGCGGGCACCTCGCAGATAAACATGCTGCATGTCCGCTTGAGCAAGTGGAGTATTCAACTGGATCAAAACCCGAATGCAACGGGGTAAGTCGCCGCTCACCTCCATCTGTTGCACATCCAACAGAGGCACCGACTCCCAACCGGGGCGACGACGAGCAAACTGGGCGGGAAAAGCTGCATTTAAATCAGGGGTAACGGAAAAAATAACGCTGACTAGTTCAGCCGGATCGAGGGCGTTGCGGTGCTCTAGCGTATCCAGCAGCTCAGCCACCGCCGCGCCAATGGCCTCGGCACTGTTTGTAGGTACGGTGATGGCTCCCCGAATTGCTCTGACTCGCCACCCCAATGGCCACACCCTCGCGCGCTTGAGCTCGCCTTGCTTCCAGAAAATTATACAGACTCATCCCTGTTGGGATCCCATCCCTCTGGGGAAAACCAGCCCCCATCGCCTAGCTGGGCTGCAGGAGCTTTTCCAGGATCTGCTCGTGGCTGAGGCCGGAGTCCACCCAGGCTTCTCCCTCTTTGAGGCGGGCGGCAGCGGTCACGACAAACAAATTGCTCTCTGCTCCCAAAGCCTCGCTGGCGGTTTGCACGCAGAGCAAATCCTGGCCGGTTAGCTGGCTAAACCAGGTGGCCAACAGCCCCGCCTCCAGAAAGCCCATCGGCCGCTTGAAATGGGGAGGCGTGACGGCAGCGAAGGGGGAATTGCGAATCGACACCACCAGCACTCCTTGATCTTTGTAAGTCCAGTCGATCTCGATCAATCCCCAGCCATGAGTTTTCCAAGCTTGTCTCAGACTTTGCAGGAAAAGGCCCATCTCCAGCTCGGCCAAAGGCTTCTGGTAGTAGTCGGAGAGTTCTTGGGCAAAACGGCGGAAAAACTCCTTGCCCCACATCCGACCACAGTTGCGCAATACCAAACGAGCAGCCTGGCCAGTCTCGTATTCCAGGCCCGTGTAGATGCCCCGCAGCAATGCTTCTGGAAGGGCCAAGAGACGTTCACCGTGGCGACTTTCCAGTAAGCCCGATTCCAAATCGCTTCGCAGATAAGCGCTGGGTGTGTAGTAGTTGGCCAAAACAGGCGTATAGGGATCGAAGTTGACTGAGCCATTGGAGATAGAGCTGGTGCCGTTCATAAGGGATCCCCTGGTTATCAAATCCGATCAGGAAAGTCGTTATTGGGCTATGAACTACCCCACCGCATAGGCGGATGGG
>NZ_JANSHS010000317.1:0-1202 GCF_047461695.1 Synechococcus sp. R6-7 | reverse complement strand
GTTGACGAAACTTAACGGATGTTTTAAGTTTAGGTTGTCAATCTTCGCGCTTCCTCAGGGAAGTTTGTCCTCATGACTACTGTTATCCAACGTCGCTCAACCAGCAACGTGTGGGAGCAGTTCTGCGAGTGGGTCACCTCCACCGATAACCGCCTTTACATTGGCTGGTTTGGGGTGCTGATGATTCCCACCCTCCTGACTGCCACCACCTGCTTTATCATCGCCTTCATTGGGGCTCCGCCGGTGGACATTGACGGCATCCGCGAGCCCGTTTCCGGTTCCTTGCTGTACGGGAACAACATCATTTCTGGGGCTGTAGTGCCCTCTTCGGCAGCCATTGGCCTGCACTTTTACCCGATTTGGGAAGCCGCCTCACTGGACGAGTGGCTGTACAACGGCGGTCCGTACCAGCTGATTGTGCTGCACTTTTTGATTGGGGTGTTCTGCTACATGGGACGCGAATGGGAGCTGAGCTACCGTTTGGGGATGCGGCCCTGGATTGCGGTGGCTTACTCTGCGCCCGTGGCAGCGGCCACAGCAGTGTTTTTGATTTACCCGATTGGGCAGGGGTCGTTCTCGGATGGGATGCCCCTGGGGATTTCGGGGACCTTCAACTTCATGCTGGTGTTCCAGGCAGAGCACAACATCCTGATGCACCCGTTCCACCAGCTGGGCGTGGCTGGCGTGTTTGGGGGTGCGCTGTTTAGTGCCATGCACGGGTCGCTGGTGACCTCGAGCCTGATTCGGGAGACCTCGGAAGAGGAGTCTCAGAACCTGGGGTACAAGTTTGGGCAAGAGGAAGAGACCTACAACATTGTGGCAGCGCACGGGTATTTTGGCCGGTTGATTTTCCAGTATGCGTCGTTCAACAACAGCCGGAGCCTGCACTTTTTCCTGGCGGCTTGGCCGGTGATTGGGATTTGGTTTACGGCGCTGGGGATCAGCATCATGGCGTTCAACCTGAACGGGTTCAACTTCAACCAGTCGATTGTGGACAGCAACGGTCGAGTGGTGGGGACCTGGGCAGACGTGTTGAACCGTGCCAACCTGGGGATGGAAGTGATGCACGAGCGGAATGCGCACAACTTCCCGCTGGATTTGGCGGCGGTGGAGGTAGCGCCTGCGGTGCGTGGCTGATGGCCTGACCTGACGCTTCAACAGCATTGGTGGATCCCCCAGCTTGGTCTGGGGGATTTTTTTGT
>NZ_JANSHS010000316.1:0-4319 GCF_047461695.1 Synechococcus sp. R6-7 | reverse complement strand
GGGACGGGGAAGGGGAGCGGTTGCAGTTTTTAGCGCTTGCCCAAGCCCAGCGCCTTTTCCACCTGCTGGGCGGCGTAAGCCATGGCAAAGCAGCAGATGAAGTAGATTAGGCCGATAAAAAACAGCACTTCCCGCTGGGTGCCTAGCCAGTTGGGGTTGGTGAACACCACGCGCCCCGCCTGCAGCAGGTCGATGAGGCCGACAATGAACACCAGCGACGTGTCTTTGAAGAGAGTGAGGAACTCGTTCACCAGCGCCGGAACGGCTGCCCGCAGTGCCTGGGGCAAAATCACCAGAGCCGTCACTTGAAAGGGGTTCAAGCCGAGTGCCCGTGCCGCTTCTAGCTGGCCCAGCGGGATCGACTGCAGGCCGCCCCGCACGTCCTCGGCCACGTACACGGCTGTAAACAAGATGAAGGCCACCTCCGCCCTGATGATCAGGTTGACGCTGATCCCCCCCAGAAAGAAGGGCACCAACAGCCAGGCGGCAAACAGAATGGTGGTCAGAGGCACCCCCCGCACCAGCTCGATCACCAGCGTGCAGAAGATCCGGATTACCGGCAACGCCCGATTGGCCCGGCCCAACGCCAGCAACACCCCAATGGGGAAGCCGATGATCATGGCGGCTGCCGCCAAGATCAAGGTCAGCAGCAGTCCAGACAGTTGCTCAGCCCGCACTGCCGGCCAAGGGGGGCCCAGGTCGCCCAGCAGCAGCTGCAGACAGAGGGGCAAGATCAAGGCCCAAACCCAGATGGAAGCCAGCCGCCAGGATTCCCGTCCGCGACTGAGGGCAATAGCGGCAAAAGTGACGCCAGAGCAAACCGCCAGCCACCCCTGCGACTGGGTTCCCAAAGGCAGGAAAGCGGCCAAGCCCATAGCAGCTCCCAAGAGAATGAGGTAGTGCAGCAGCACACCGCCCCAAGCCCCCCCCGCTACCCCCAAGGTGGCCAGCACAATTCCCAACACCGCCCACACCCGCCACAGTTGGCTGCTGGGGTAGGTGCCGCTGGCAAAGATTTTCAGGTTGGCCGGGATCACCTCCCAGCGGGCTTGGGTGAACGCCCAGTTCCAGAACAGGGAAATTGCCCAGGCCAACACCAAGGCAGAGACCAAGGTGAGCAAGGTGCTCAACCAGGAGTCGAACAGGTTGCGGCGCACCCAAGCCAGAGGACTTTGTTTCTCCCTGGGGGGGAGTACCTTTTCTTCTTCTATAAGCGGAGAGGAGAGACTGCTGGGCATGGGTTAGCGCTCCACCAATTTGACGCGGGCATTGAGCCAGTTCATGCCGTAGGAAACCACCAGGTTGAAGGTCAGATAGGTGGCCATGAGGATGGCGAACATCTCCACCGAGCGTCCCGACTGGTTGATGATGGTGCTGCTGATGTTGAACAGATCGGAGAAGCCAACGGCAATGGCCAAGCTGGAGTTTTTGATCAGGGTGAGATACTGAGTGTTCAAGGAGGGGATCATGATCCGCAGGGCCTGGGGCACAATCACCAAGCGAAAGGTTTCCAGCTCCGACAGGCCGACGGCCCGGGCCGCCTCCCACTGCCCCCGCGGCACCGCCAAAAAGGATCCCCGCACCACTTCGGCAATGTAGCAGCCGGTGTAGGTCACCAAGCCCAGCATCATGGCGGTAAACTCCGCCGAAAGCTGGATCCCACCCCGGAAGTTAAAGCGCTCCAGTACCGGGACATCCAGCCGCACCGGCGGCTCTGGGAAGAGCACCCAGCAGGCCACCGCCAGCAGCACCACCCCCGCAGCCACCCACAGGTTCCGCTGCCGGGATCCCAGCTCGGGGCGACGGGCCAGGAGCAGCTTGCGGATCCCCCACCCAGCCGCGATTACAATGGCCAGCGCGGGAACCAGCCAGCCGCTGGGATCCAACCCGGGCAGCTTCACTCCCCGCTGGTTGATAAAGACAAGCCCGCCGATGGAGAGACTGTTGCGCACCCCCGGCAGGGTGAGGATCACCCCCTGGTACCAGAAGATCACGATCAGCAGCACCGGGACATTGCGAAAGATCTCAGTAACAACGGTGGCCAGCTGGCGGGCCAGCCAGTTGCTGGAGAGGCGAGCCATCCCCAGGACAAAGCCCATCGCCGTCGCCAACACAATGCTGACTGCCGACAGCCAGAGGGTGTTCACCGCTCCCACCGCCAGAGCCTTCAGGTAGCTCTCGGAGGGGTCGTAGGGGATCAGCCCCTCGGTGATCCCAAAGTTGGCGGAGTTGCCCAGAAAGCGAAAGCCCAAACTGATGCCCAGGCGGCGCAGGCTGGCGAGGAGGTTCTGAGCAAGGATCCCGAACACCAGCAGCACGGCCACGACAAAGGCCACCTGCAGCAAGAGCTTCAGGATACGCTCATCCCGCCACCAGGGGGGGCGAAGGTGGGACTGGTCGGACAGAGAAGTCATGCGGGGCAAGCAAAAATTCAGAGCACAGCAGAGAATAGGGGATCCCTGGCCGGTACT
Source organism: Synechococcus sp. R6-7 (assembly GCF_047461695.1). Taxonomy (NCBI): domain Bacteria; kingdom Bacillati; phylum Cyanobacteriota; class Cyanophyceae; order Synechococcales; family Synechococcaceae; genus Synechococcus; species Synechococcus sp. R6-7. The sequence goes on along the minus strand of NZ_JANSHS010000316.1, from coordinate 1,848 downwards.
GACCAACCGGGATCCCTAGGCCCGGATTCCGAATCAGCCGATCAGCGGAAAGGCGGCGCGTACTGGATCCCGCCTTTGGTGTAGGGCTGGTTCAAGCCCCGCGGCACGCCCAAGGGGGTCAGGTGGCGGTTGAAGATCTCGCCGTAGTTGCCCACCGCCTTGATGACATTGACCACCCAATCCGGCTTCAGGCCCAGCAGCTCTCCCAGGTTGCCTTCCTGGCCCAAGAAGCGGCGAATGTCCGGATCCTCGGACTTGAGGAACTCGTCCACATTGGCGCTGGTGATCCCCTTTTCTTCTGCATAGAAGAGGGCGTAGACCGTCCAGTTCATAATGTCGGAGAAACTCTCATCTCCGTGGGGAACCAGCGGCCCCAAGGGCTCTTTGGAAATGATCTCCGGCAAGATCACGTGGTCGTCGGGAGAAGCCAAGCTGGCCCGGCGGGAGATGAGGGCGCTTTGGTCGCTGGTGATGGCATCGCAACGGCCCTCTTCGTAGGCGTTGAAAGAGGAATCATCGCCGTCGAAGGTTACTGGCGTAAAGGCAATGCCACGGGCGCGGAAGGTATCCGCCAAGTTCAGCTCGGTGGTGGTGCCGGCAATCACACAGATGGTGGCCCCGTTCAGGTCTTCCAGCTTTTCCACCCCCAGCGACTTCCGCACCATAAATCCTTGGCCGTCGTAGTAGGTGGTGGGGCCGAAGGTCACCGCCCACTCGCGATCCCGGGTGAGGGTCCAGGTGGTGTTGCGGCTAATCATATCGACCTCGCCCGACTGAATCGCAGACTGGCGATTGGCCGCCGTCAGGTAGACGTATCGAACCTTGTCCGGATCGCCAAAGAGAGCGGCAGCTACCGCCCGGCAGATGTCGATATCAAAACCCACATACTTGCCTTGATCATCCAGGTTGCCGAATCCGGGCAGTTGGTTGTTCACCCCACAGATCAACTCGCCCCGAGCCTTGATGCGTTCGGTGAGCGGCCCGAGCTGCGCCCAAGCGGGAAGGGACTGCAGGCCCATAGACAACGCCAGTGCCCCGGCCAAGGGAGCCAATCCGTTCAAATGCTTTATCCAGTTCATAAAATTACCCCATGTCAATCCTCAAGATCTTCGTCGTCAACAGTCGTTCATACACGGCACTTCAACCGAGATACCGTGCCATTGGGTTACACTCCTGCCACACCCCATAGAATGGTTTGCCATAGGCGCCTACGATTTTCTCAAAGCCTTACATGTCAGGGCGTATGGAAATGTTGCAGAGGCTACGGTTGTGGCTCGGCCAGTTCTGCCATGGTACCCATGCCTGCTTTGGTGAAACTTAGGGAGTCACCCACCCATGCAAGGATCCCCGCACATAAGGTCTTCACTCTCTCCGCAAAGTGCAGCCAGCGCTGACATTATCCAATGCGAAGATGTTCACAAATGGTACGGCGATTTCCACGTCCTCAAGGGCATTACCACCCGCATCCGCCGCGGAGAGGTGGTGGTGGTCTGTGGGCCTTCAGGTTCGGGCAAGTCAACGTTTATTCGCACGTTGAACCGCTTAGAAGAACACCAGAGAGGGCGCATTGTGGTAGATGGCATTGAGCTAACCAGCGACCTGCGCAACATCGATGCCATTCGCCGCGAGGTGGGCATGGTTTTTCAACAGTTCAACCTGTTTCCCCATCTCACGGTTTTGCAAAATGTAACCCTTGGCCCAATCCACGTGAAAAAGATGAAAAAAAGTGAGGCGATAGAGCGGGCTATGGAACTGCTAAGCCGCGTGGGGATCGCCGAGCAAGCAGAAAAATACCCGGGGCAACTTTCGGGGGGGCAGCAGCAGCGGGTGGCGATTGCCCGCGCCTTG
>NZ_JANSHS010000315.1:0-5697 GCF_047461695.1 Synechococcus sp. R6-7 | reverse complement strand
ATCCTAACATAAGATCAACACGACCTAGGAAGGAGGCTAGAAGCACGGAGGCTAGCGAAGAACGCTGGCTGCAACTAGGGTTGTAGGTAGCCATCGCAAATCTCTAACAAGAAAACGAAATTAAGAGCCAAAGCTGCTTGCAAGGTTTGCCAACCCCCCTTCAGGGAAACCGAAAGGCAGGGTCACCCATATGGTAGGTACCCAAAGGGACATCAAAACCCGGCGGCAGGGCAACTGCTAAGTCTCCAGGGGAAGAAACGGCAGAAATACCCATAGCATCCTCACATTTCAAAAGGGTAGCCTTCCACGCTTGAGCAACCTTGAGCCAAAGGAAAACCAATCGCCTAAACACAGACAAAAGCTAGTTTACGGGAATGCTAGGTCCAAGGTTGAAATAAGTCGTGCTGCCAGGGTTAGTTGTGTTGTCGAAGGTGCTAAGGGTGATGGTTCCCACTGTGATGGGCGCTGGGGAAGGGACAGCAGGGGTGATACGAACCTGACCGCCAAAGGGAAGGATAAACGGAGCCGGGAAGGTGACGACATCCCCAGACACCGATGTGGAAGTGGCAATAACTGTGCCGTCTGCCTGAGTAATAGTTACCGTTGCAGCTGCAGGTAAGCTAGGGATTGTGATCCTTGGGCCAGAAGGTATGGGCGTGGGTGTAGGCGTCGGGGTGGAAGGAGGCGTCGGCCTAAGTGTGGGCACGGGTGTAGGTGTCGGGGTGGGAGAAGGCGTTGGCTCAGGTGTGGGTGTGAAGAGTCCCACAGCAACTCTCTCAGCAAAGTTCCCCTGGAAGGCATTGCCGGCTAGGTAGGCTGCAATCACCACATCTGGGGTGCCGGGGGCCGCTTGAATTGCTATCCCTCTGCCCTCGCCCCGAGCCAGAAATGTATTTCCAGAAAGGGTACGGGCTTGTGTTCCTTGCAAGATGCGAATGCCGACGCTCCCGGCTATCCCACCCACGCCGATCCTGTTGGATTGAATGGATGGAATTGAGCCTGCCCCATCCAGCTGAATCCCGGTAGTGCCACTCGTACCTGCTTGCCGCGCCTGCAGTACCAAGCCGGCTCCAGCCGTGGGTGGATCCCCTTCGATTTGGTTGTTGCGGAAGATCCCGCCGGAGTTGTCGCTGTAGCGAACAGCCAAAGTCCCTAAAGCTTGTAAGAGAATCGTGTTGTTCTCGAGGGTTGGGTTACTTCCTGGTGTTGTGCCTATGCCCACCCCGCCTGTTTTGCTAACGATTGACGAAATGCCGCTGACTCGACTGTTTCCGGAGATCTGCACACAGGGATCCAAAAATTGCTGGCACAAAATCTCGGCCAATTGGTTCAAGGCTCCCTCTAGAACCGCAGCATTGCCGTTGACCAAGATGTTGGAGCGAGGGTCGTTGAGGGTGACCTTGCTCGGCTGAAAGGTGCCACCGTTGACCTGAATCTTTCCACCTTCCAACACGACCTCTACCCCTTGCAGGCTAGTTTGGCTGGCTACAACCACATCGAACAACCCCGCTAGGATCTCGTAGGCAGCAGAGCTGGTAATCCGAATCCGCCCGCCATTGGTGCCGTCACCTCCATCCAGGGCGAGGTTCTTCTCCAGTCTCTCCTTGCCCGCCCCCAAAATCTGGATCAGCACCTCTAGTCCTGCTGTGGCATTTTGCAGCCGCTGCGCTTCTGCAACGGCATCAGCCACCTTGGTAAAGGGGCCCCTGGCCGGATCCACTTGCAGGACGACAGATCCACTACCTGGCGACGGCAGAGGGGGAGAGTTGCCTGTGCCTCCTCCACAGCCGAAAGCGATCCCTGCCAACAGAGGCAGCAAGGCTGAACAGATCCCCCAACCAGACTTGGATACTTGGCCAAGCATAGGTGGAAAGCTCCTTACAAGCGCTTAGCGGTTAAGGTTGTTACAGCAACAAACAAGAACAACAAGCAACTGCCACGAGGTCAAAGTGCAGGTGGCCAAGTTGCGATCCAATGCCCTCAGCAAAAGCATCCTCTGATGGATCCTCTGTTTAGTCAAGGCTTCGCCAGGGATCCGCAATCAATCGGCAACAAAAATCTCAAAAATCTAGCGCTCTTCAGGTACTTCGAGGGTTCCGGCGAGGATGTCTTGCTTCACCGCTTCCACAGCAGCCACCAAATCCGCTGAGAGCAAGGCTTGGTTGTATTCATCCAGGGCATAGCCCACACCCTCGTTCTCCAGGCCAAAGGTTTGAATGCCGCCGACAAAGTTGCCTTAAAGTTGCCTTCCACCACGCTGCGAATCACTTCATAGGTGGCCATATCCACCCGCTTCAGCATCGAGGTGAGACCGTGGTTGAGGGTGGCAGGGTTGTTATCGGTATCCCCCAGGTAGTTTTGGTTAGCATCCACACCGATAAAGAACAGCGGACGGGTATCTCCGCTGCAGATGCTGGCATAATCGGCGGGTTTGGGCACTTCCGCAAAGGGATCTCGAATGAAACTCACCCCGGCGGGCAGCCCTGTAGGATGCTGTTGGGCCAGAGCAGCCCAAAGAGCAGCGAGGTAACATCATCTCCCGCCGTATCCGTGTCGATCAAAAAGCGTTGCACAGCCATACCCAGGCTAAGCCCAAATCAGGGTGACATCTTAACCTTTGCGGGCAGTCTCAGGGCAGCCGCTGAGCCGGTGTATCTTGAGAGGGGATCCGTGTAGGCTTGAGTCGATTGATGTCCTCTTCCATCCGTTCCATTACGCCGCAACAGATGGCCCAACACCTACGGGATCCCGAGGCTGGGCCTCTGCAATTGATCGATGTGCGGGAACCGGCAGAGCTGGAGCTGGTGAATTTAAATGCCCTGGGCTTTCGCAACTACCCCTTGAGCCGGTACGAGGAATGGAGGGAACGGATCCTCACAGAGCTGGATCCAGATCAGCCAACTTTTGTGCTCTGTCATCATGGCCTCCGCTCTGCTCAGATGAGCCGGTGGTTACAGGCCAACGGGTTCACTCAGGTTCATAACATCAGCGGCGGCATTCACGCTTGGGCTTGTGAGGTGGATCCCTCCCTGCCCACCTATTGAGGTCACGGGCAAACCAGCACCATGTTCCCCATTCTTCATCTGCAGGGGGATCCCCAACAACGAGGCCAACAGTATGGATCCCAGGCGGCTCCCCTCATTCGCCACAGCATTGCCAGCTACGCCCGCCAATTTGCCTACCGCTGTGGTCTCACCTGGCAGCAGGCCCAGACCCAAGCAGAGGGATCCCTGCCCTGGCTAGAGCGCCACGTGCCCCACCTGCTGGAAGAAATCCAAGGCATTGCTGCGGGGAGTGGCTTTCGTTTCACCGAGATTCTGGCCCTCAATTTGCGCACCGAGATTTTATCCAGATCGGTTGTCGGTGGATCCCATCCCGACTGCGCCGCTGCTCTGGAACACAATCTCCAAAACGGAGTACCCCAGCACCCAGCGGATCCTGCTCATGAATGCAAGGCAATGGAGAAACTCATCGATCCAAACCCAGCCAAGTCAGATGGGGGAGAATGTACTACCCTAGCGGCCTTGCCCCAGGTTACCTCCACCCACCACACCTATCTGGCCCAAACCTGGGATTGGATCGGGGAGCAGCGCAGGGCCTGTGTGCTGTTGCGCGTTCACTCCGATAACCACCCTGCCTACCTCACCCTGACCGAAGCTGGGATCCTGGCCAAAATCGGCCTCAACCGAGCAGGGTTGGCCGTGGCCCTCAACCTCTTGCGCTCTACCCTAGATGGGCAAACCGAGGGAATGCCGGTGCATTTGCTATTGCGCTTGTTGTTGGAGTGTGAGGAGTGGCAGCAAGCTGTGGAGAGGGTGAGATCCTATCCTTACACCGCCTCCTCTTGTGTCAGCGTTGCCGGTATTACAGAACAGGCGACAGGCCTACAGCCCGCTAGTGCAATCAGCTTTGAAATCAGTCCACGAGGAATTGGCCTGCATCTCCCTCAAGGAGGGATCCTCGCCCACACCAATCATTTCCTGGATCCGGCCTTGCGAGAAGATGAGCTGCCCCCCCATATAGGATCCTCCACAAGGCTAGAACGGGCCTATCATTTGCTTCGCCAGAGCGCTCAAACGGGAACCCTAGACGCGGTCGCTCTTCAAAAAATCCTACAAGACCGGACGAATGCCCCCCACTGCATCTGCCGCTATCCGGATCCCCATCTGCCCGTCTGGGATCGCACCGAAAGCGTGGCGGCTGTGGTGATGGATTTGAACCGGCAAATCTTACACCTGGCCCCCAACATTCCCGATCAAGTGGAGTTTGTACCGATTTCCGGGATTTTCTAGGTTTGGAAGATGCAGTAGGATCGAGCTGAAGAGAGAGGAGGGGCAGGCGATCGCGTCCTTGCTGTCGCCACCAGACAGCGGGATGAGGAAAGTCCGGGCTTTCAGAAGAACACACCGCTGGGGAAAGCCCAGTGCGGGTAACCGCGAGGATAGTGCCACAGAAACATACCGCCGATGGCTGGGATCCCAGCACAGGTAAGGGTGCAAAGGTGGGGTAAGAGCCCACCAGCAACGTCGTGAGGCGTTGGCTCGGTAAACCCCGGTGGAAAGCAAGGCCGCAGCCGCAGGATCATGGCTGTTCTTCGCCCCTGTTGGCTGCATCGAGATCACGGTACCCAAAGCGGGGAAGGGTGCTCTCGATGGTGGTGAGCCGCTAGAGGGTGATGGTAACATCACTCCCAGATAGATGATCGCCAGTGCAACTCTGCACTACAGAACCCGGCTTACAACCTCCTCTCTTTTCTACTTGCACATCTACCTGTTTGCACATCTATTTGCACACAGAGAGAGTTTGTTCCGAGCTCACGGGAGTTCTGCAGGTTGCCGGGATCCCTGTGGTCTGGGGCTATTTATTGGCCGTAGTCAGTGTGTCGTTGGGAGAAGCTGTATCGCATGCCCACCTAGGGCACTTGGAGAGCCTTGTCCAATTGTGGGTGGCTGCGCTACGGCGTAGGTTCTGTCATTCTGGTCACGCCTGCCATCCACAGCTCCACGCAGGCTTGCAGAAGGGGGGGGATCCTGGCGGTTTCGGCGCCTTTCTCTGATTTTTTAGATTTTTCATCCGATAGCTGCCCCTCAACAGAGGGCTCGGTTCCGTCGGCGCCAACGGAAGGCAACTCGGCAGTTACCGCCAACATTGCTGCTCCCAAAATCATTACATGCAAAACCCCAACGGCTGCATAAAGGCGATCTGGCTCGACAGATTGCAACTCAGAGTTGGGAAATCGCCGCAAATACTCTGTCAGTTGTTCTTGGGCCTGAGAAAAACCCAGCCGCAAGGCGCGACGATGTTCCTCAGAATAAAGACCGGCCTCTCCCACCAGGGAGCGCACCAGTTCAGGATTATCGGCCAAAGCCCGAAAACAGGTGTGGACATAGCGCAGGAGAATGGCTTGCAACCCAGAACCTTGAGAGGGGGCGGGATCCGCCTTCAGGGGCAGATCGGCTATGCCGGAAAAGACCCCCAGCTCCCCAAATACGGCCAGGAGTAACCCTTGCTTGGTGCCGAAGTGCCGAAACAGGGTGACCTCATTCACTCCGGCCAAATCCGCAATTTGACGGGTGGTGGTCTGGGTGATGCCCTGACGAACGAACAGCTCCCGAGCCGCATTCAGCAGCCTTTGCCGAGAAGAAGGACGTGCCATAGTGAGGAGAAAACGTAAACTACCCGGCTCCGACCGCTAAG
>NZ_JANSHS010000314.1:0-2919 GCF_047461695.1 Synechococcus sp. R6-7 | reverse complement strand
CCTGCGCATTCGTCTCCAAGCTCGCGATGCTGTGACTGAGTTCTTTGATGGGGATCCCGGCCTTGAGTTTGGCGGCCGTGGCGGCGGCACTTTCACCCTGGCCAAGCTGATCTACCAATTCCCAGCTTTCAACCGAGCAGCTACCATCTACACAGGTATCGTTGGCTCAGGTGTGTTCGATGTATTCAACTACAGCACACCCTTCGAAGCTCTCTCCGACTTCGCCGACGCTCCCAACTCCACGGCGGACGTGCCAGGTGGAGCTCTGTTTGGCTTCCGCTACCGCCTCTCGGATCAACTACGCTTGGCCTACAGCTACAGCACCAGGAACGCTCAAGCCTTGGGCAAGGGCTTCGGCGACAGCGGTATAACCGGTAGCGATAGCGCCCACGCGGTGGAGCTGGGCTTCCTGCCGAACGAAAACCTGGAGATCTACCTGCAGTTTGCCAGTACCTATCTGCAGAAGGCAAACGATGGCCCTGAGTTCTTGGCCAACGGTACAGCCCTTTTCCGTGGCCCTCTGCGGACGACGACGGTAGATGTTTCTGCCCGTGTCAATGCTTTCTCGGTGGCAGCCAACTGGGAGCTTAGCCCTCGAATTACCGTATCCGGCTGGTTTACTGCTGGCAATGTGGATTACAACTTGCCCAACGTGGTACCGGCTGGCACCATTGATCCGGGTGATGAAGATTTCAACGGGTTCCTGTTTGGCTTTGCTTTCCCGGATCTCTTCATTGAGGGTGCTCAGGGCGGTGTGGTGTTTGGCCAACCGATTGTCAGCACCGAGGAGGGAGTTTTTGACAGCCGTCCTTTCATCGTGGATGTTTACTACAGCTTCCCGGTGAACGAGTACCTCACCCTTACCCCGGCAGCCTACTTTGTGAGCAATCCCAATGGTGGGCCTAGCAAGTCTGGGGATACCGATCCAACCATCGGCGTGGGTGTCTTGCGAGCTGTGTTTACTTTCTAGTTCTTAAAATCCCTGCGCTGACATCCAAGTTGCTAAGTAGGGATCCACTGGGTTGGATCCCTATTCTCTTACATCAGCCCCTCTGGGGGGATGAAAGCCTGGGCTTGACGTCAAGCTTGGGACAAAGCTAGGGATTACAAAAGGCACACTGAGCGGGATCCGCCCAGGGCTCTGCCACAGGCTCGGTGTGGGTGTGGGAACAGCGAGCACAGCCATATACCCAAGCCTTGGCCACGGGGGTGGGGGCGCCACATTGGCCGCAGGGCAGTCCAGAGACCGAGCGGATCTGCCAGTAGCCAGGAGTGCCGCAGGCCGGGCACAGGCTTTGGGCTTTGGCGATTAGGTTTTGGGTGGCGGCTGCGATGACTTGGAGCCGGGTTGGGTTGCACATGGCCCGCATGTCGGTTTCCAGATGCAGGCCACCCTGCCGAGCCAGCAGCTCCCCCACCACCTGCTTCAGGGTTGCTTCGTCTTGGATTCCTTTGTGGATAACCTGGGGCTTTTCTGGCTGGTCGAGGGCGATCAGAGCGTGCTGGGGAAAACCCGCCCTTTGGGCAAAGTCCAGCGCTTCTGCCCAGCTCTGCACCCAGCGATGGCCGAAATTGGTTTGGGTGCTCTCTGCATAGCCGACCAGCTCCAAGGGCTCCGCGCCGGGTTCAAAAACCCTGAGCATGACCCATTCTTGGTTCCAAGGGATCCAGGGAATCTGAGGGTGGGGGCCAAAGGACCCCTCGCTGGCCAAGCCCAGAGCTTCAGGATGATCCTGCAAAGCCCTTGCAATCTTCAGGCGCAGAGTGTGGATGGGATCCCCCGGTCGGGGCCGCTCCCGCGAGAAGGTGCCCAGTTGGTCGGTGTCGAAAGCTACTACTTGAACTTGGATCCCCAAATGTTCGGCCAGGAGAGGGCCGATGACCTGCTCTTTGCGATGCATGGTTGCCAAGTAGGCGACCCGACCCTTCCATTGCATAGACTCAGACTTAACCTAGATCTGGCAAACGGATCCCGCAGCTTTGTGGCTCAGGCCAATTGGGGTTACTCAAACCAGGGGACTGGCCTCGAGCGGCAAGCCCAACTGGGCAACAGCCTCGGCCAAAGCCACCTCACGGCTGTCCACAAACCGCTCTGGGGGCAGCGGCAAATGTAGGTTTTCCAGGCGCTGCCGGATCCGACCCTTGGCCCCAACAATCCACACCTGTTTACCCCGATCCAGGGCCTCGCGGATGGCATTTTCCAAGGATAGCGTCGCCGAAACGCCCAGCATCGGCACATCTGATAGATCCACCACCAGCGCTTGGCAGGAGGCCACCGCCTGATGTTGGCGGGAAATGGCTTGGGAAACCCCGAAGATCATCGGCCCGCTCAGGTAAAACAGCAACACCTGCCCGCATCCCTGGCGCAGCAATTCCCTCTCACGGGGAGTGAGATCCACCGCATCATCGGCATCGGTAATGGCTTTCACCTCTTCGGAGTGGATCTCGCTGAGGCGTTGAATGGTGAGCAAGTTGGCCACAAACACTCCCACTCCCACTGCAGCGATGAGATCCACAAACACCGTCATGAACATCACTCCGTACATGATGGCTGCCCCTTTGAGGGAAAGGCGGTGGGCCCGCTTGAGGAAGCTCCAGTCGAGGATATCCACCCCCACCTTAAAGGCGATCCCTGCCAGCACCGCCATTGGGATCCCTTGCGTGAGGGGAGCGGCAAACAGCACCACCATCAACAGAATGAGGGCGCGGGTGACGCCCGCCAGAGGGGTACGTCCCCCCGACTGGATATTCACCACCGTGCCCATGGTTGCCCCTGCTCCCGGCAGCCCTCCCATGAAGCCGGACACCAAGTTAGCGATCCCCTGCCCGATCAGCTCTTGGTCGGAGTCGTGGCGGGTGCGGGTGAGGTTATCGGCAATGACTGCCGTCAAGAGGGTATCGATGCAGCCCAGCATCCCC
>NZ_JANSHS010000313.1:0-1338 GCF_047461695.1 Synechococcus sp. R6-7 | reverse complement strand
AGGACCGTTATAGTTACGGCCGCCGTTCACCGGGGCTTCGGTCGCCAGCTTCGCTTGCGCTAACCGACTTCCTTAACCTTCCGGCACTGGGCAGGCGTCAGCCCCTATACGTCGTCTTGCGACTTAGCAGAGACCTGTGTTTTTGGTAAACAGTTGCCTGGGCCCTTTCACTGCGACCAGCTTGCACTGGCACCCCTTCTCCCGAAGTTACGGGGTCATTTTGCCGAGTTCCTTAGAGAGGGTTCTCTCGCGCCCCTAGGTATCCTCTACCCACCCACCTGTGTCGGTTTCGGGTACGGGTGACAACTTTCATCGCCTACAAGCTTTTCTTGGCACTACCCTCAGCCACGCGGAGTCCGTAGACCCCTCCCAATCCAGTCAGGGTGTGGCCTGCTCTTGTGCGTCCCTCTTCAGCTCCAGTTGTCAGTCAGGGAATATCCACCCTGTCTCCATCGACTACGCCTGTCGGCCTCGCCTTAGGTCCCGACTAACCCCCCGCGGACGAGCCTTCCGGGGGAACCCTTGGGTTTTCGGGGCATTGGATTCTCACCAATGTTTGCGCTACTCAAGCCAACATTCTCACTTCCGCCTCGTCCACGTCTGCTTCCGCTGACGCTTCACCCTACTGCGGAACGCTCCCCTACCATCACCATCCACAACTTCGGCGCATCGCTTAGCCCCGTCCATTTTCGGCGCAAGGGCGCTTGACCAGTCAGCTGTTACGCACTGTTTAAAGGGTGGCTGCTTCTAAGCCAACCTCCTGGTTGTCTGGGCACCCCCACCTCCTTAATCACTGAGCGATGGCTTGGGGGCCTTAGTTGGTGGTCTGGGCTGTTTCCCTCTCGACGATGGAGCTTATCCCCCACCGTCTCACTGCCGACTAACCCTGGCGTATTCGCAGTTTGGTTCGATTTGGTACAGCTCTCGCCGCCCGCACCGATTCAGTGCTCTACCCCACCAGGTACCTGTCGACGCTGCGCCTCAACGCATTTCGGGGAGAACCAGCTAGCTCTGGGTTCGATTGGCATTTCACCCCTAACCACAGCTCATCCGATGATTTTTCAACATCACCCGGTTCGGCCCTCCACTTGGCTTTACCCAAGCTTCAGCCTGGCCATGGTTAGATCACCCAGGTTCGGGTCTACAGCATGGGACTCTCGCCCTCTTCAGACTCGGTTTCCCTTTGGCTCCGGCATTCCCGCCTTAACCTGCCCCACGCTGTAACTCGCTGGCTCATTCTTCAACAGGCACGCGGTCACCCGTTCAATCGGGCTCCCACTGCTTGTAGGCACACGGTTTCATGTTCTGTTTCACTCCCCTCCCGGGGTTCTTTTCACC
>NZ_JANSHS010000312.1:0-6356 GCF_047461695.1 Synechococcus sp. R6-7 | reverse complement strand
GCTTATTATTGACTAGAGTCATGCTCCTCCGCTGGGCGACCCCTGGTGGCGGTGGGGGTATCCTGAGAGCAGTGGAACTTAGCCCCCTCTTGCCAGCTCTTCCCCTTCGCGACAGCGGTGCGGAGCACTTTGTCTGGGATCCCTGCTGCCCCTTCTCTGGAGAGGTTGAGTTTTGAGCAGGTCAACCTCTCCGCCTCTTCACTGGCCCTGCTGGACCATTGCCCCCGCCTGTTTCGCTATGTGTACCTGGAGCGGTTGATCTGGCCCGCTGCCAGTGTTTTTGAGCACGAGCTGGAGCAGAGGCGCGGACGGCAGTTTCACCGTTTGGTGGAGTGGCACAGCCGCGGGCGGCAGGTGGAGCCGCGTTTGTCCGGCCTGGATGAAGGGGTGCAGCAGTGGTGGCAGGTGTTCTTGGCCAGCTCCCATGCCCATCCCCAGGGACGGGTGTTGGCGGAGTTGCCCCTGTGGCAACGGATTGAGGGCTTTAAGTTGATAGCCCGTTTGGATCGGCTGGTGATTATCCCCGGATCCCTGCACATCCTGGACTGGAAAACTGAGCGTCAACGTCCTCGCGATGAACAGTTGGCCCAAGACTGGCAGGTGCGCCTTTACCCTCTGCTGCTCTGCGAGGTGGCCCAGCAGCTGCCCCTGGAAGGCCCTTTTGAGCCGGAGCAGGTGCAACTGACCTTTTGGTATGTGCAACATCCGCAGCAGCCCTTCCACCGGTATTACAGCGCCGCCGCCTATGAGCAAGACCTGGCCCACCTAAGAGCCACTCTGAACCACCTGCGGCAACTGGAGGCGCAAGACTTTCCCATGACCCCCCACACTGAGCGCTGCAACAGTTGTCTGTTTCGCTCCCGCTGCCATGGGCTGCTACCGGAAGGGATCCCCTCTCAAGACCTCACGGATTGGGTCTGGCCAATGCAGGAGCCCGCGACACCTGCGGATCCCATCGCCGATACTTATTGGGAGCAGTAATGGGAGCAGTAAGGACTCCGCCCCGCTGACGCGATTAGATCCGATTAGATCAGGGTAGGGCGGGGCAGGATCTGTTTTGGCAGCAACCCATGCATACCCTATTATGGGGCCGTTCGCGATAGCGAGACGGAGTCCTTTGTTCCCAACGTTTCCCATCTGGAAAGGCTACGGGCAGGGATCCCCGGTTGCAGGGCTGAGCGTGGAACTGGTGCCCCGGGTGTGGAGGATAACTGCAATTTTCTCGGAGACTTGCATACTGGGTTAGATGGTTTTATCAGCGCTGTCAACTGTGATCGCGGGTGTCATCTCCAGTATTTCTACCGTCCGGGATCCCGACTGGGATGTAGAAGTGGCGGGCCTCTACAAGCGTTTTGGCGATTTTGTGGCCCTCAATGGCATTGAGCTGAACATCCGGCGGGGGGAGTTTTTCGGCCTGCTGGGCCCTTCCGGCTGTGGCAAGACCACCCTGCTGCGCATCCTGGCCGGCCTGGAGATGGCCGATGCTGGGGAAGTGGTGATTCGAGGTCGCCCGGTAGGCCACCTGCCCGCCCACAAGCGCAATGTCAACACGGTGTTTCAGAGCTATGCCCTTTTCCCTTTTATGACGGTGGAGGACAACATCGCCTTCGGCCTGCGCATGCGGGGTGTGCGGGGAGAAGCTCTGCGCAAGCGGGTAGCGGCTGCTATGGAATTGGTGGAGATTGCAGCTCTGGCCAAGCGGAAGCCCCATGAGCTGTCGGGGGGACAGCAGCAGCGGGTGGCCTTGGCTCGGGCTTTGGTGAACGAGCCGGAAGTGCTCTTGTTGGATGAGCCGCTGTCGGCGTTGGATGCCAAGTTGCGCAAGCAGCTTCAGGTGCAGTTGTGCGAGTTGCAGCGCCGCCTGGGCATGACCTTTATTTTCGTTACCCACGACCAAGAAGAGGCTTTGGTGACCAGCGACCGGGTGGCGGTGATGCGGGCGGGGCGCATTGAGCAAGTGGGCCTTATCGATGAGGTGTATGAGCGCCCGGCGACGGCCTTCGTAGCCGACTTTTTAGGGGCCAGCAACCTGATCGAGGGGATCGCCTGTGGGACGGACTGTGTGGATACGCCCTTGGGAAAGCTGAAGGTCTTGGGGATCCCGGCCAGCTCGGAACCGGTGCAATTGGCTATTCGCCCGGAAAAGATCCAGCTCTCTCGCAGGGGCTGGGATCTGCTGCCCAACCAGGTGCCAGTGCGGGTGGAAAACCTCATCTACACTGGGGCTGAGAACCAATACCTGTTGCGGACAAACCAAGGTCAGCAGCTCAAGGCCACGGCCCTCAACACCGATATTGAGGATGCAGGGTTTGAGATCGGCGCAGCGCTGGTGGCCCACCTACCCCCGAAAAGCCTAATCCGTTTGCGACCGGATCCCCGTCAGGAGGAGACTGGATGTTGAAGCTGCCATCTCCTGTGGGCAAGTGGATCCCTGGCCAAGCCCAGGTGCGATTTGGGGAGCTGCTCACCCCTTGGCAGGAGTTGGGGCGCAGCCTAATTTTTGCTGGGCCAGGGGTGCTGTGGGTGATGTTTTTTCTGGTGCTGCCGGGGCTGTTGCTGTTGGTGTGCAGCTTTCTCAGCCGCGGGGAGTTTGGCCAGATTCAACTGCCCCTGACCCTGGAGAACTATCTGCGCATTCTCGGCTTTGGCCCCCTAGGATGGACGCCCATCTACTGGCAGATCTTGGGCCGCAGCCTGCTGGTGGCGGGGGTAACCACCTTTTTTTGCGTGCTGCTGGCCTACCCATTGGCTTTCTTCATTGCCGCCCACCCACCCCGACAACGGGATCTGTTGCTCACCTTGGTGGTGGTGCCCTTTTGGACGAACCTGGTGATCCGCACCTATGCCTGGATGGTGGTGCTGGCCCCGGAAGGGTGGCCGGCTCGCTTGGCGGCCTGGCTGGGCTGGATCCCACCGCAAACGGCTCTGTATCCCAGTTGGCTGGCGGTTTATCTGGGCATGGTCTACACGTTTTTGCCCTACATGGTCTTGCCCCTGTACACGGCGGTGGAGCGCATCGATTGGCGGCTGGCGGAAGCGGCACGGGATCTCTATGCCAAGGGTTGGCAGGTCTTTTGGTGGGTGCTTCTGCCCCAGACCTTGCCTGGACTGGCGGCGGGCCTCATTCTGGTGGGGATCCCGGCTTTCGGCATGTTCGTAGTGCCGGATCTGTTGGGGGGCAGCAAAACGCTGTTGATCGGGAATGTGATTCAGTTGCAGTTTGGCTCCAGCCTGGACTATCCTTTCGGGGCGGCCCTCAGCTTTTTGGTTACCGGCCTCACCCTGGGGTTGATCTACGCCTACAGCCGCTACGCTGGCACCCGCAGCCTAGAAAATCTGGTTTGAGGAGCTGCTGTGGGCTTTGAGCAGAGCCGCCAATTGCTTGCGCATCAGGATCCCGGGCTTATCGGTGAGCATGTGCTGCTCGGCGCTGAGGGTGAGAGGAACGTCGGGATCCGTGGTCTCCAAAATGGCTTTATCTTCCAGAGTTACAGCCCGGTCGAAGCGAATAACCTCGGCGGCTGGGGTATCGGCTTCGGTGTCGTTGCGCAAACAAAACTGCACCACTTGGGAGGCTCGGTCGTTGATGGGGGTGGGGATGTTGACGATGACATGGCTGCGGCCATTGGGGTAGCGGATGTGAAGGTGGTTGGTGAAGGGCAAATGCCAGGTTGAAGTGGTGGTGCGCTCGGTTTTGGCGGCAGCAATGCCCAGGTTTTTTTGTTGCAGCTCTGGGTTGGCTACACCGAGCACTGTGCGGGTGCGGATCCCGTAGTCCAGCTCCTCGACCTCGAAGTGGCTGGGTACCAAGTCTTCCATACTGCCAAAGGTGTTCTGGTGTACAAAGCTGATGTGGGCGGCATCGAACTCGTTCTCGCAGATGCGCAAGCTGGCACATTCCCAGCGTTCGTAGAACTCGTGGATGAGCCGGTAACTGGGATCCTCGGCTTCTGGGATGACCGGGATCCCCCGTAGAGGCTGGGGATGCAAGCACACCCAAGCATAGCCATAGCGGGCCTGGCAGAGGTAGGCGGGAATGCGGTAGCTCTCCGGGATGCGGGACTGATCCGGCAGTTGCGGCACCTTGACACAGGCTCCCGTGCCATCGAACTCCCACCCATGGTAGGGGCAGCGGATATGGTCATCACAGACGATTCCCTTGGACAATTGCGCCGACCGATGACAGCAGCGATCTGCGGCTGCCTGGGGCTGTCCGGCTTTGTCCAGCCAAAGGACGATCCTCTCTCCCAGCAGCTCGAAAGGTTGCGGGGATCCCTGCTCCAATAGGCTGAGGGGCATCACCGGGTACCAAAAGCGCCGAAAGACAGGATGCTGGGTCACCAACATGGCAAAACCATCTGTGTCGTGTGGCCGGATTCTGTATAGCAAATTCGTGAATTCGGTTCCGTAGCCCGCGCCACAATCTCTATTTGGGGATCTTGCAGATCTGGGCAAACTCATTCCCAGGGGAGCTCAACTCATGGGGAAACCCTAGAACCTCTGGTACGGTAAAGATACTGATCTTGCGTTTGAGTTTCCAGAGGGATCCCTTGACCTCAACTTTGCCTTCTCAGACCCTCTTGCAGGCTCTGTACACCCCTTCCCCTGCTTGGGATGCCATCGTCATCGGTGCTGGGATCGGGGGATTGGTCGCGGCCAGCCAGTTGGCTGCCAAAGGATACCGTGTGCTGGTGCTGGAAAAATACCTCATTCCAGGGGGCAGTGCCGGCTATTTTGAGCGTCCGGATCCCTTAGGCAAGGGGAGCTACCGCTTCGACGTGGGCGCTTCCATGATCTTTGGGTTGGGCACCCAAGGCACCACCAACTTGCTGACCCGCGCCTTGGCAGCCGTGGGCCAATCCCTGGAGTCCATCCCCGATCCGGTGCAGATTGCCTACCACTTGCCCAAGGGGCTCAATCCACGGGTACACCGGGATTACGAGCAGTTTTTGCAGGAGCTATCCGGCTACTTTCCCCGGGAAGCCGCCGGCATTCGCCGGTTCTACGATAGCCTGTGGCCCATCTTCAACAGCCTCAACGCCATGGAGCTGCTCTCGTTGGAGGAGTGGGGCTATCTATTTCGTTCTTTTGTGAGCAATCCCCTCGGCTGCCTGACCTTGGCGCGCTATTTGCCGGTGAATGTGGGCCAGGTAGCGCGGCGCTGTCTGCGGGATCCGGATTTGCTGCGCTTTGTGGACATGGAGTGCTACTGCTGGTCGGTGGTGCCGGCGGATCGCACGCCCATCATCAATGCCGGGATGGTGTTTTGTGACCGACACTACGGCGGTGTCAACTATCCCAAAGGGGGGGTGGGGCAGATCGCCCAAAAGCTGGCCCAGGGACTAGAGGCCCATGGCGGGCAGATCCGCTACAAAGCACCCGTGCGGCGGATCCTGGAAGAAAGAGGTCGGGCGGTGGGCGTAGAGCTGGCCAGCGGGGAAAAGCTCTTTGCCCGCACAATCATCTCCAATGCCACCCGCTGGGACACCTTTGAGCGCCTATGGCCGGGATCCCTGCCCAGGGCGGAGCGGCAGTGGCAAAAACGCTACCAGCAATCCCCTAGCTTTTTAAGCTTGCACCTGGGGGTGCGGGCCGAGGCCCTGTCCGGCGAACGCTATTGTCACCACATTCTCCTGGAAGATTGGGATCAGATAGAGGCTGAGCAGGGCACCCTTTTTGTCTCCATCCCCACCCTGTTGGATCCCGACCTGGCTCCCCCGGGCCGCCACATTGTTCATGCCTTTACCCCCAGTTGGATGTCCACCTGGCAAGGGTTGAACCCAAGCCAGTACCAGATCCAAAAACAGCAAGCCGCCGACCGCCTCATCCGCCGCCTGGAGGCCCTTTGGCCCCAACTGGGATCCCACACTGAACTGAAGGAGATAGGCACCCCCCGCACCCACCGCCGCTTCTTGAGCCGCAGCAACGGCACCTATGGGCCCATCCCCAGCCGGGATCCCTGGGGCTTGCTGGGCATGCCTTTCAATCGCACCGCCATCCCCAACCTATACTGCGTGGGGGATAGCACATTCCCCGGCCAAGGGCTCAATGCCGTTGCCTTCTCCGGCTTTGCCTGCGCCCACCGGGTGGCAGCGGATTTGGTTTAGGTTGCCCTTATCCTTGCTACTCCCTTCTCCCTCTGGGAGAGGGGCAGGGGATGAGGGTTGAGCGGCGCAGAGGGTTTGGGAGGCAGTTGATGGTCAATTCAAACAACAATGAGACGCTAGCCAGTAAGATAGCGTCCGTTCCCGAAAGCAGGCTGTAGGCCTTTGAATCAGGACATTGTCCAGAATCAACACAGATGTCCTCTTCAAACTCGGTATTCAGTATCTGATACATTTACGCTGAACACTGCT
>NZ_JANSHS010000311.1:0-15559 GCF_047461695.1 Synechococcus sp. R6-7 | reverse complement strand
CAGGGTTTTGGGGGTTAGAGGCATGCTCCGCCAGCTAGAGCGTACCGCTCTGAAAGACCTACGAAACGCCAACAAACACTTCCACTCGCACCGGCGGCGCGGAGTGCTCAGCGTCTGCCGCGCTTCTGCTTTCTTCCTGCCTTAACGAACTATGGCTGGCAGCAGAGATCACCCCCACTGCCCCGCCAGAGGGATCTCCACAGGCGTGACTTCCCCGCAAGCTGCAGGTAGCCGCTCCTTGCTCTCTGAGAGAGCCACACAGACTAAAGCTGGAGCAGGCTTTAGCCCATGCAGAACGCATGCCAGAACTAACCAACTAGCCTAGTAGTCCGGCAAAACCACGTCAACCAACCCACCGTTGCTGCCCAGCCCAGTAGCGTTGAGTAGCTTGCTTGAGCTATTGTGAGCGTTGCGGCCTGCTGTCATTAACCCTGAGTTTGAACTTTTTTAGCTAGGCTGGCTCGGAGTCGGGCAACACCTTCAACACCACCAGCGTTGTGTCGTCCACGGGCTCAGGCCGCAGGGAAATCTCGTCCTGCAACAGGAGCTCTGGATCCGCAGGCAGCCACAGGGGAAGAGGATGGGATCCCCGACGGCCTCGGAAGGCATCCATCTGCTCAAACAAGCTCTCCAAAATGTCTTCGGGGGAGTCGTAGCGACGGGCAGCGTACTGGATGGCGTCCATCAGCCCAGAGGTTTCCAAGCGCTCGCCGCGGGTGTTGGCTGTCTCCGTGTAGCCATCGGTGTAGTACACCACCACATCCCCGGGTTGCAGTTGCACGCAGCTTTCCGAGTAGTGGCTGTTTTCTTCCAAGCCGATCAGCGCCCCCTCTGTGTCCAGGGGTTGAATTTCTCGGGTGCGGGCCTGCCACCACAGGGTGGGGTTGTGGGCCGCGTTGCTGAAGCAGAGGCGATGGGAGCGGGGATCGTACTCCGAATAAAACAGGCTGATGAAGCGATTGGAGTTTTCCAGGTCACTGTACATGGCCCGGTTCAGATGTTGCAGAACACGGGCCGGCGAATGGCGGTTGAGGGCCTCCGCCCGCACCATGGCGCGGGTCATGGTCATCAACAGGCCGGCGGGCACCCCTTTGCCCATCACATCCCCAATGACGATGGCCAAGCGAAAGCCTGCTGTTTCTTCAGATGAGTCGGATGTTTCCAGGCGTTCGCCGGGAATCTTGATGAAGTCATAGTAGTCGCCCCCCACTTTGCTGGCCACCCGGCAACGGGCTGCCAAGCGAATCCCCTTGACTTGAGGGCACTCCCGAGGTAGCAGTTGGGTCTGGATGTAAGAGCCAATCTCCATTTCTTTTTCCAGGGCCATCTTGCGGCGCAAGGCTGCCGTCAAGCGGTCATTTTCGATGGCCACCCCTGCCTGATCGGCGACCAAGCGCAACAGTTGTTGGCGACGTTCATCCCAGTGGTAGCCAGGCTGACGGCTGAAGACGTACAAGCGACCCTGGACAGAGTTGCGAATCAGCAGCGGCGTGCCGAAAAGGCGTACATCCGGCCCCAAGCTCTGGCGGAACCGTTCGTCCAAGAGGTGTTCAAGGGCAGGGATCTTAACAGACAGGGATCCCTCCGTTTTGAGAATGGGCTCTTGAGCCGAGAGGGTCTGGGTAATTTGCTCCATCTCAGCCCGAATCTGCTCGCGGTGATTGAGATCAGAGCAATGCAGTTGATCCAACTGGATGGTGCCGTTGGGATTGAACAAAACCAGGGCTCCGCCTTCGGCATCGGTCAGTTGGCTGGCCACAAAAGCCGTCAGCTCCAGGATCTGGTTCAAGTTGTTAAAAGAGCGCAGAGCAAAAGCCAGCCACGCCAGCAGATACTGCATCCGATGGTGTTCTCTCTCCAGTTCTGCCACCCGATCCGGCATTGCAGGGGCAGGCACAATGGCCGGCTTGACCTCCGGCAGCTCTCTATCATCGGACGCAACGGCACCTGAAGAGGTGGGATCCTCATCCTGGCCGGTCTGAGCTGAGCGCAAGTCCCCCGAATTGTCCGTGGGCGACAGCGACGGAGCATTGGGGGGGAGGGGATTTTTGCCCGAATCCTGGGCCAGCAAGGACTCTGACCACAAAGAATCTGACAGCCCGGCAGGGGGCTGCCCTAAAACGGCCTTTTGGGGGCTGTGATCATCCATCGGGAAGACTGGCGTTAATCCCTTGGAAACGTAACGAAACAGCTTAGCAAAAATATCACAAGCTTCATCACACTCATCCCTCACACCCAGCGATGCTGACGGGATCCCTGGCACAGTTCCCGGTAGAGCTGTTCCACCCGGCTGAGGTTGTGGCTGAGGGTATAGCGCTCCAGCACCCGCTGGCGGGCCTTCATCCCCAGCAGTTGGGTAAACTCCCGTTGATCCCGCAGCAAAGGCAACAGCGTTTGCAGCTCCGCCGTCACCCGTGTCGGATCCAGCAGGATCCCGGCTCCATCGGCCAAAACCTCGCCATCGGCACCCACATCGGTGGCCACTGCTGCCAGCCCACAGGCCATCGCCTCCAGCAGCGACAAAGAGAGCCCCTCGATTAAAGAGGGCAAAATAAACACATCAGCCCCTCGCAAGATCTCGATGCGTTGCTGCTCGTCGGCAATATAGCCCAGCCAGTGGATCCCATGTTGAAGGGTGTAGAAGGGCTTGAGGGTGTTGAGCAGCGGCCCATCCCCCACGATCAGCAGACCACACTTCTCCCCCATTTGGGCGTGTTTCCAAGCCTTGAGTAGGGCTTCCAGGTTTTTTTCCGGCGAGACCCGCCCTTGATAGACGAAGATCCGCTCCAGTCCCAACCGCTGTTTGAGGGTGGAGGGCCCAGGCGCGTACTTGTCCACATCCACACCATTGGGAATGACCACCACCTGCTGGGGGCTCACCCCCAGTTTGACCAAGATCTCCCGTTGCGTTTCCGAGAAGACAATGGTGCGGTGATAGTTGGCCAAACACGGGGCGTAGAGCTGGTAGGCCAAGTATTGGGTGCGAGAGGCGATGTTGCGCCGCCGTCGGTCGAAGGCCGGGTGGAAAGTAGCCACCAGCGGCTGGTTGAGCTCAGCGCAGATCTCCGGCAACACAAAGTCGATGGGAGAAATGGTCAAGGAGGCATGCACCAGATCCGGCTGCAATTCCTTGAGGGCCTGGGTGAGCAACCGCTTGGCGTTGGGGGCCGGGATCGTGTAAATCTGCGACTTGTACAGACAGGGGAGGGAAACGTCTCGACGATCCAGCTCCGCCCTCCAGCCTTCACCTCCAGGATCCAGAGCGGGCGATTGGCCGTCGTTGGTGAAGTGAAAAAAGCTAACCTGATGTCCCCGATCCAAAAGGCCGTTGGTCACCTCGCGGCTATAGGTGACGTTGCCACAGAAAGGTGTTTTTTTGCCTATCCAGGCGATGTGCATGGGCGGATCCCCGCGGAGCTAAAACGCTGAGCTGCAAAGGGAGTCTCGATGCTCAAGCCTCTACAAGAGTAGCAGAGTTAGCTCCTGCCTTGGCCCGTCCCCTCGGAAGAGGATATCCAACCTCGCGCTGCGGCAGGATTTACGAGACCTCTCTGCCCAATAGGCTCCAGGTGTACAGCCCCGCCAGCCCCGCCAGAACAGACAGGGCCACAAACATCCAGGGAAGGCCAAGGCGGGCTTCTGCCAATCCCGTGAACACCAGCGGCAAACTGAGGGCAATGTTGGCGGCGTTGTTCTGGAGCCCAAAGATCTTGCCTCGCAGATGGTCAGGCGTTTCCTCTTGGATCAAGGTTTGCATCGGCACCGCCACCAAAGCCCCCCCACAGCCCAACAGGGCAATCCAGCCCAAGCTGGGCAGCAGCCAGTGGGTCGTCCAGGAGAGGGCTGCCAGAGCCCCACAGAGCAGCAGGGATCCCAGGCCAACCCAGGCGCGGCGGCTCACCCGTCGGCCCGTATGGCCCACCCAAAAGGCGCCGATCCCCATGCCTAGGCCAGCAGCGGCCAACAACACCCCGAACTGATCCGGCTTCAGCTCTGCCATCACTTCGGCCATGCGCACCGCCAAAACTGCCAGCGCCGCAAACAGCGAGTAAAGCACCACCACCTGCACCAAAGCAGCTCGGATCAGGGGCACCTGGCCGACATAGTGCAGGCCCAGCCGGAGATCTTCCCAGAGGTGAGGGACTTCCCAACGCCGGGGCTCTAGCTTCTCGTGGGGTTGCAGCAGCAATAGCAGGGATCCCGCCAAGAGGTAGGCTCCCCCCACCAACAGCTCCGGCCCCACTTCCCAGCCCGGCAACCAATGGCGTACCCAACGATCTGCCAGGGTTAACAGCGGCTCCCCCACGGCAAACCCGACGATCAGCGAAGCCATCATCGTGGTGGTGTACAGGGAGTTGGCCGCCAGCAGCTCTCGCTTCGGCAGGATCAGGGGCAAAGTCGCCTGCTCGGCAGGAGCAAAAAACTGGGTTAGAACCGAGACGGCAAAGCTCACCAGCAACAGCCCCGCAAACCCCAAGGGGATCCCCGGCCAAAGGTCGCGCCCGGCAGTGAGCCAGAGCAGCGGCGGCAACAGCAGCACTAGGATCCCACGCCCCAGGTTGGAGAGCACCAACACCCCTTTTTTCAGCCAGCGATCCACAAATACCCCTGCCAGGCTGCCCAATAGCATCGCCGGCAGCGTAAAAGCCAGCATGATGGCCGAGACCCAACCGCTGATGGAAGCCCCTTCCGGCTGAAATTCGCGGGCAACCAACCCAATCAGCAGCACCAACAACACCTTGTCCGCCAACTGGGAACACGCCTGCCCCATCCACAGCAGCAGGAAATTGCGCCGGCGCAGCACGGCCACAAAGTTGCTCAGGCCCGGCTCAGATAGACCTTGATCTTCTTTCTCTTCTTTTTGCCCTTTTTCGGGATCTTCAGGAGATGGCTCTGGCAAGGGATCCCCAGGAGAACACTCCGGCGAGCTGAGGGCGGGGCTTGCTGTCGGCTCAGGCAAGAGAGCTTCTGACTTCAGCCCCCAAGTTGGCGTTGACGCAGGTGGGGGATTCTGGAGAGGGGAACTGGGGTGGCAGATCCCTGCCCCTCCCTCCGGCCAGCCCCATCGTTGCTCCAAAGTCATCATGCTCCCCAGGTGACCTGCCCATTTCCCCGACGTCGGCCCCACAACAGAATGGGATCCCGTCAGCAAACAAAAGTGGAAATGGGGTGCCCCGATCTTATCTTGGCCCGCCTTCCAATCCACCAACCCAAATCTTGGGAATCGGCAGGCTTATCCTTCTGCGGCAGATAGAGAGCGCAAGGGATCCGGGATCGACTCGCTGGGAGCCACAAAGCTGCCCTTTTCCACAAAAGTCAGGCGCAGGCTCAGCCAACGAATAAAATCCGCGTTGGTGGATACCACTGCCCCCAGGGGCTCCTTCAACTTGTCCCGCAGGGGCTTTAACTCTGGAGCTTCCATGAAGGCCGGCTGGGGCACCCAGAAGAAATCGACAGGGCAATGGCGCTCCTCGCAGTATCGACGACGCTCCTCCAGCACCTCTTCCAGAGGCTCAGAACGTAAGAAAGACAGGCTGGCAACGACAAAATGATAGGTAGTCGGTTCGGCAGCAGACATAAGATTGCTGTGGAACTGTGTTGAGAATAAAGGCTAGAGCCGGGCGTCCACCGCTCCTTGCAGATCCTCTCCCTCAGAGAGAGGCAGATTTGAGCAGATGCGGAGCCGGATCGCGGGAGCTACACAGCGGCTGACAGTCTTCCAACTGCCGGAGAACGGGTAGCCGCGCCATGACTTCCTCAGGGGGCATGGAGTGTTCTGAAGCCTGCTTGAGGGTAGGTAGAGCCTGAGCTGCCCATTCCCGAGCCCAGGGAGCGGACTCAGGAGTTTCCTTCTCCTCCAACAGCTCTTGGCAAAGGGCAGTTGAGCGCTCCAAGTCACCACTGCCCTGATAAGCCATAATCAGAGCCACACGAGCCAAAGCGCATTCTTCCGGATTTGCCCTCGAGCCATTGCGCTCGCTCAGGCGGTGTTCCTGTCTCTCTTGGATGGAACAGCAGTAGCAGAAGGACTCGAGAAGGTTGATCGCCTCCAGGTAGCGCTCCTGCTTGAGAGCAGTAATGCCGGCGCGGAGGGATCCATGAGGGTGAGACATGAGCCTAAGCACAAGAAAAAGATCTTAGACGGACTTGCACCCAAGGGTTATCCAGTTAGTGACCCGTCTTCTTATCCAAGGTTTCGTGTCTAAAACTACTATACACCCTCTGGACAAGTGGCCGCCGACTTACTCCTTAGCTTGTGGAAGGGGCGCTCAACCTTTACGGGCTAGGGTGTAGGTGCTGACATAGTGAGTTTCTCGGCGCAACACCGCACAGCCTGCCTGTTGCAGGCGCACCCCCAGATCGTCGTGGATGTAGTCGCGGTAGTAGGGTTCGTGGAAGGTTTGCATAAAGGCTTCCATCGTCTCCTTCAGCTCTGGCGAATCCAGCAGTTGCACCGAGTCGCAGATGACCACCACGCCCCCTGGCTTCACCACCCGACTCATCTCGTTGATGACATTTTGTCTGGCCGGGCCAGGCAGCTCATGAAAGAGAAAAACGCTGATGACGGCGTCAAAGGTGGCATCGGCATAGGGCATGGCCTCGGCGTTGGCGCGGATAAGCTGGGGCAGTTCCCCCGGCAGCTCCTGCAAGAGTCGGTTGGCCTTGCGCAGATAGGCAGGAGAAAGATCCAGGCCATACAAAGCTGCTTTGGGCAGGGATCCCCGCAGCAAGCGCAGCATCCGCCCCGTGCCACAGGCTACATCGAGGATGTGGGGGCTGACCAAGGTGGGATCCAAGGCATCTTTGAGCAGGCGAATCACCCGACGGCGCATCGCGTCCGCTGTGCCCCCAAACAGCAGCTCCACCTGCAGGTCATAAAGCTCAGCCGAGCTGTCGCTCAGGTAGCCGTTGGTTTGGTAATGGAAATTTTGCAGGTAGTATTTCGGATAGCCCTCGGTGGAGATGTCTTGAGAAAACTCTTGGTAACGCTTGCTGTGAACCCGCCGAGTAATTTGCGGCAAATCCAACCACACCTGCGGGTAATAGCGGGCAAAGTCCAGCCAGGGGTTGTCGAACAAGAGCGCGTGCGGGTAGTACCCTGCCTCAGCATCTTGCCAGTCCGCTTGCAGGAGTTGTTCATAACGGGCCCGCAACACCTGTAGCGTGTCAGCGCTCACCCGCACCTTGGCCCGCGGCGGCGGGGTTCTTCCGGAGGAGAAGCTTTGCAGATCCCTGAGCACGGAGAGCATCAGATCTGAAGCTTGGGTGGAGAGCGCTTTGTGGGCAAAGCCGAAGATGTTTTTGCCCCACTGAAAAGCGCGGTAGGCAGCTTCTCCGACTGGAGATGGGATCGGCAGCGACAGCTCAGGACTTAGTTGTAGGCTCATAACCCTGCAAGGTGCGAATAAATGCTTAACGTTTGTTTACACTCAATTATAGTAAGGCAGCCACGCCAAGCCGACAACCGCCGGGATCGAAGAGAACCCAGCAGAATTGGATCCCTGAGCACACCCCATCTGGCCAAGCAGGGGAGTACTCTAGTGGTGTCCTCAAGAGGATGTCCCCGATTGCCCTATGAGCTGGAGGAAGGGGCTGATCAGGTCGATTTGATAATGGGAAGAGGGAGCGCCTCAGCATGACAACCAAGACGGTGTTGGTCATTGACGATAGCATCATGATTCGCAAGATGGTGGCCAGCATCTTGGCCGATCAGTTCCAAGTGGTGGAGGCCAAAGACGGGTTGACAGGGCTGGAAGCGGCCAAAAAACATCACCCCGACCTGATCCTGCTGGATTTTGTCATGCCCAAGATGGATGGCTACGACACCTTGCAAGCCCTGCGTCGGGAAGGTGACTTGAAAAATACCCCTGTGATCATGATGTCGGGGCTGAAGGAACAGGTGACTGCCCGCATTCCTGAGCCCTTTGTCGATTTTGATTTCATCGAGAAACCGTTTGAGGCAGATGCCCTTTTGGCTCTTATCCAAAAGGTCCTCCAGGTTGCCCCTGCCGCTGCACCGGAGCCGGGATCCGAAACCAACACCCAACTGATTCTGAACCGGCTCACCGCCATCGAGACGCTGCTTATCCAAGGTACGGAAAACTTGATCCAGCGGGAAGTAGTGACGCGGCTTGCCAACCTCAACCAGCGCCTAGATCGTCAGGAGTCTCACAGCGCTAACCTAGAAGAGCAAATCCGTAAGCTCACCAGCGAAGTGGAACGGCACAGCCAGGGCTTAGCCCTAATCGTCAAAGAGCTGCGGCATATCCGTAAACTATTGGGGGGTCTTGATGGCTGAGCAAAGCTTTGAGCGCGCCTACCGACACCTGGATGCAGTGACGGCTCTGTTTGTGGCCGTGCTGCTGATTTCCAACATCGCCTCGACCAAGATCGTTCTTCTGGGGCCCTTTACCTTTGACGGGGGCACCATTCTCTTCCCCCTCAGCTATATCTTTGGCGACATCCTCACCGAAGTCTATGGCTATGCCCGCTCGCGACGGGTGATCTGGCTGGGATTTCTCTCGGCGGCCCTCATGTCGGTGACATTCATGATCGTGGGATCCCTGCCGGCCGCCCCCGACTGGCCCTATCAAGAAGCCTACGACCAGATTCTGGGCCTGACGCCCCGCCTTGTGCTGGCCAGCTTAATCGCCTATTGGGGAGGCAGCTTTGCCAACGCCTATGTACTGGCCCGCATGAAGGTGTGGACGCGGGGACGGTGGCTGTGGACGCGCACCATCGGCTCTACCTTGGTGGGCCAAGCAGTGGACACGGGTCTGTTTGTCACTTTGGCTTTTTGGGGGGTGTTCCCCGGCCTGGGCAGCTTAATACTCTCCAACTATGTGTTCAAGTGTGCCGTAGAGGTGGCGTTTACGCCCCTGACCTATGCCATTACCGGCTGGCTAAAGCAGCAAGAACAAGAAGACTACTTCGATGTGGCAACCGACTTTAACCCCTTCCGCCTCCAGCCTGTATCCAGGTGAGTCCATCAACTGCCCCAACGGATTTGGCTTTGAGAGGGATCCTATTTTGGTATAGTCAGAGCGTCATCCTATTTATCCTGCTGCCGTCCGGTGTTGCCGGGAGCTTTTATCCAAGACAAGACTTTTGTGAGGGATCCGCAAGATGATGCTTGTTTTCCAAATTGCTTTGTTGGTGTTGGTGCTTTACAGCTTGCTGTTGGTGGTGGCGGTGCCGGTGCTCTACAGCTCAGCCAGTGACTGGAGCCGGGCCAAGAATGTGATTCTGGTGGGATCCCTGCTCTGGGTGCTGATGGTGATCGGGGTGGGGGTGCTGAGTTTCCTCAAGTGAAGAAGCAGTAGAAGGGCAGGGGCATCTTGCCGTTACAATCGGCGCTGTGGGGGGCTGCACTGTGGGTATGGTGGCCCAAAGTTCTTGTTGAGATCTCTGCCAGAACTGCGTACTTGCGCACCCCGGTGAGCCCTAGCCTCTCTCGGTAGAGAGGATCCCATCCTCTACAATGGACGGCGAGATGGCGGTCTTGCCACTGGTTAGGTTGGCTGCAGGTTGCGTTGGCAAGCTTTGAGGGTGCTGAAGTGTTTCAACCAGCGGAGGTTTGGGTGTTGAGAGCAGTGATGAGAGCAGGGAAATGTTCGCAGGAACTTGGCCTTGCTCGGCGAGGAATGAGGCTGGCCTTGGCGGGCCTGTTGATGGGGAGCCTGGGATCCCTGATGGTGCCCCATTCTGCAGAGGCGCAGTCGGGTTTGGTGATCACCGGCAGTGAAGGGGTACCTGTCCTCAGCTATCGGCTCGATTTTGGCGGGGTTCGCAGTCGTTTGGATCGCTATCGCCTGACCATTCCCCCCCAGAATGTGGCGGTGGCAGAAGTGCAGATCAACGGGGACAGGAATTTCGATGGCCGCATCGATCCGGAAAGTGTCCGCCTGGAGGTAGAAGGCCGGCCTGTAGAGCTGGATCAAGTGTACTGGAACGAGGAGTTTCGCTCTCTAGAGGTGGTGGCCCGTCAACCCATTGCTGCCGGTCAGGAGATCCGTCTGGTGCTCTCCAACGTGCGCAACCCTTCGTCTGCCGGTATCTACCGTGTGGAGGCGCGGGTACGGGGTACGGAACCCAACCCCCTCTTCCGGAATGTGGGCAACTGGCTGATTACCATTGAAGACCCAGAGCGGATTGGCTTCTGATCTATTGACCCGATGATCTGACCTACTGTTGATCTTTGCGGCGATCCTATAGGCACAGCCCTTTTGCGGGTCTGGGACAGCGACACCCAAGTTCCCGGCCAGTTGGGGTGGGATCCCTCTGCAAGTGTTTGTTCGCCGTGGTATGGGCTGCTGGAAAAAGCCGGAGTTCTGAGTTTTTCTAAGAATGGGGATTGTGCAAATCCGGCAAGTTTGGGTAGGGGAGTGTTTACCTTGTTGCTTGCTGACACCTGGTATCCCAATTGGTGGCAAGCTCTGATTTTGGGCATGGTGCAGGGGATCACCGAATTTCTTCCCATTAGCAGCACGGCCCATCTGCGGGTGTTTCCGGCTTTGGTGGGGTGGCCGGATGCGGGAGCTTCGTTTACGGCGGTGATCCAGTTGGGCAGTTTGGGGGCGGTGCTGATCTACTTTGCCTCTGACCTGCGCCAGTTGATCCTCGGCTCTTGGAAGGCTTGGCGAGAACGAGATTTTCAGCAGGAGCCTTGGCGGCTGTCGGTCGGGATCTTGGTGGGAACGGTGCCGATTGTGGTGGTGGGGTGGGCCATCAAGGCCATTTGGGGATCCCCGCCCCGCCAGTTGTGGGTGATCGCCGTCGCAGCCATCGGCTTGGCTTTGTTGTTGGGCTGGGCAGAGCAAACGGGCAAACGCCAGCGAGACCTTCACAGCTTGGGCATTGGGGATGGGATCTGGGTGGGGCTGGCCCAAGCTTTGTCCCTGATCCCTGGGGTGTCGCGCTCCGGCTCGACGCTGACGGCGGGGCTGTTGCTCAATTTGCAGCGCTCGGCTGCCGCTCGCTACTCCTTCTTGCTGGGGATCCCGGCATTATTTTTGGCGGGGGTTGTGGAGTTTATCTCCGAGTTCGAGGCAGAGGCCCTGCTGCCGCAGGGGTTGGGGACGCTTTCGGCCTTCGTCTTTTCCTACTTGTCTATCGATTGGCTGATTCAGTTTTTGCAGCGCAGCAGCACCTGGCTGTTCATTGTTTATCGGATTGGCTTTGGCTTGTTTATTATCTTGGGTTTAGCGCTGGGGTTCCTAAGACCCTAATCAAGCTCAGTCAACTACAATCCACGGGGATCCCTGAGGTGGTCACTCCTTTCTGGCTGCTTTTCCCACTGAGAAGATTGGCAAAATGGGATCCCTGCCTGAGGAGGTGGAGGCTCAGATTCGGTCTTTATCGGTGGAGCGCTTGGAAGAGCTGGGTCTAGCCTTGCTGGAGTTCCAGTCGTTGATTGACCTCACCACCTGGCTTGATGGATTCAGCCATTAAAGGTTCTCCCCTTCAAAAAAGGGCTCCGTATCATACGCTGACGAATCTAAAGATTGGGCCTGTGTGTTGCAGCGCACTTGCACTTTGTTGAAGCAGATGTTAGTTTCTACTTGAGCATCAGGCTGCAAATCCAGTCTTGCTCTTGTCGGGTGATGAACGGTAGATCCTCCTGAGAGAGTTCCTTCTAGGGATCCCTGCCCTAATTTTGTGTTGCTTGTAGCTCCAATAGAAGGATTGCCGGATCCCTGTGGGGGTCACTTGTGCCACTTGAACTGCTAGAACCAAGGCGATTATGAACGGCCTCAGGATACTGCTTATGTTGATTTTATGTTGATTTATGTTGATGCTCTCTTCTGTGTTGGTGTTGCTGTGTGGGTGCAGTGGCGGGGGAGGTTCTTCTCTGGCGAATTTGCCAGGAGTCGTGCAGCCCACTATTGTGGCTTCGGCTTCTCCCACTCCGGGATCCCCAAGTTCTACGGGCAATCCATCGGGATCCCCTGCTGATCCAACAAATCCGGTCGAAACAGAGGGATCCCCTACGGATAATCCCACAGCTTCTGAGGAGGGATCCCCAGGGGGTAATCCATCCGGATCCCCTGCTGAAGACAGTGGTGGCTCGGGTGGTACACCCCCACCCCCAGGTTCTGCCCCCAGTGCAGAAGAAGAGCCCAGTCCTGATCCCACTACTGGATTTGTGCCGGGTGAGGATCCCTCTCCAGATATGATCCCGGTCGATGAACTGGATAGATTGTTTCCGAATTTGCCACCGGATCCAGGGGAGGCGGGCAAGCAAACTTTGGAGGGGATTGATGCCGATGGAGATGGCGTGCGTGATGATGTGCAGCGCTGGATTTACCGCCGGTATCCCAATGATGAGCTGAAGCGGAAGGCCATGCTGCGATACGCCAAAGCTTTACAGGCAAACATCGTGAATGTAAATAGAGATAGTCGCGACCAAGTGCGTGCAAGAGCGCTTGATCGTTTCCGAGCAATTCGATGTGCAAGATTGGCATTCGGCGGAGTTGATCAATTTGATCTCATTGATGAGGTTGCTGAGGCAGTAAGGGAAGTGCAATTTCAAATGCTTAACACTCAAGAAAGAGTCATTGCAGATTTAACAGTTGATGCCAAGTTCTCTGGACAAGTCGTTGGCGCAGAAGAATGGACATGTACTGACCCAATTCGCTAGATTAGTGAGGATAAATGGATGTTCGGTCGAAATACTGTTCGTCTTGTTGTTTTATTGTGCTGTTGCCTGTCTGTACTGATTCTCAAGTCTTGCTCATTACCGAACAAATCAACTATCTACTCAGTCGTTTCTCCCAACCTAGGTTTCAATACTACTGAATCTATTCTTAAGTCTAGTCTTAAGTCTAGAATCTATTATATTAACGGGTTAGCAACTGCAATAGATGACGCAGAAAAAAATCTTGATACGATCATTGCTGCCATTGGAGGAAATGAAGTTTGGTGGCCTGTCCAAGGCTTTCGAGTAACCAGCCAGAATTCTATTCCTGTGCCCTTTACCGGGTGACCCCTAGTGGAGGGTAGGAGCAAGCAGGAAGGCTTGGGCTATGACTTAGAGTATTTATTCACCCGCCTGCGACACGGTATGGACAACTTGCTCCTGTTGAAGAGCTTGCAGCGCCTTGGGCAGGTGCTCCGCCAGGTGGGCCGGATCCACCCCTGTTAGACCGCGTTCCCGCGCCAGCTGGATAGCCGCTTGGGCATGCCACCACACCCCGGCACAGGCGCAACTGAGCAGGGCGGGAGCGTCCAAAGGTTGATCGGCTTGAGCTCTTCTTCGCGCCACTAGGCCCCCGATCAAACCGGTCAAGACATCGCCGCTGCCACCGCGGGCCAAAGCCGGTGTGCTCTCTGGGTTCACCCAGCATTCCCCAGTGGGAGAGGCGATCACCGTCCGCGCCCCTTTCAAAACCACCACTGCTCCACTCTGGGCTGCCGCCCTTTGGGCTGCCTCGATGCGATCCCCAAGCGGGATCCCTGGAAAGAGCCGCCGAAATTCCCCCAGGTGGGGGGTGAGGATGGCCTGGATCCCGTTTTCTGGCAGGCGCTCTACCCCCATCTCCGCCAGAGCATTGAGGCCATCGGCATCGATAACCCAGGGGATCCCGGCCCAATCCCGCAGCAGGATCTCCAGCAGGGGCAAACGGGTTTCTCCCAAGCCCGGCCCCACGGCCACCGCCTGAAAGGGTTTCTCGGCAACCGGCGGCAGAGAAGGGATCCCTTCCCAGGCATAGACCAAGACTTCCGGCAGGGCGCTGTGGATCACTCCTTTCAACTCCGCCGGCACCGCCATCGTCACCATACCCACCCCACTGGCGCGGGATCCCAGCCCCGCCAACAGGGCCGCCCCGGCATAGGCCGCCGAGCCTGCCACCCCTAGCAGGGATCCCTGGCGGTATTTGTGGGTATCCAAAGGGGGATCCGCGGGAAAGTGCTGCCAAGGCCGCAGCAACAACCGGGGAACCTCATCCTCTGGGCAGGCCCAAGCGGGGATCCCAAAATCAACGCGACGTAACCGTCCTACCCAAGGCAGAGCTGCTTCCTGCCACAGCCCCCGTTTCCAAAGGCCAAGGGTATAGGTATGGCTGGCGCGAATGCAGCAGCCCCAGACTTCCCCGGTTTGGTCGTTGAGGCCAGACGGCAAATCCAGGCTAAGGATGGGGATCCCACTGCCATTGGCCCACCCCACCGCCCCCGCCCAAGGCTCCCCCAAGGGTCGGTTCAAACCGATCCCAAACAGGGCATCAATTAACAAATCGCAATCGGCCAGCTCTTCAAGACTCTCCACAAACTCTGCCCCCAGCGCCTTGAGATAGCGGGCGTGGTCTGCCGTCAGGGGTTTGAGATCCGGCTTGCCCAGCCACACCTTCACCGACTTTTGGGCCAGCCATAGCTCCCGCCCAACCACCAACCCATCGCCACCGTTGTGCCCTGTCCCACAGAGGATCCCAATGCGATGGGCTTGCGGAAAATCCTTCTGCAACTGAGCAACAACGGCCAGCCCCACCTTCTCCATCAGAGCGGCAACGGGCATGCCGGCAGAGAAGATCTGCTCCTCAATGCGCTGCATCTGTGCGGAACTGACCAGGCTGATGGCCGGATCGAACTGGCAACGAGAACCCATATCGCTACGCAACGCTGTTGCAACCGGCGGCATTGCTGAGGGGAGATGGCTCATGGCTAAGTTGCGCTAATCGAGCTTAGCTCTATCACATTCCCATCCGGATCCCGGACGAACACTGCCGCTCGCCCGGAAGCGCTCGGTTGCACCTCATACCCTTCCTGCCGCAGGCGAGCCTTCACCGCTTCCAAGTCATCTACCCCCAGCGCCACATGGGGATTACGCCCCCACTTTGAGGATCCCGTTCCGCTTCGCTGCCGTGGATCCATCGGCTCCTCGGCCACGATTAAATGAATTTGGGAGGAACCCACTTGATACCAAGCGCCGGGAAAGTCAAACGGCAACCGTTCCACCTTGGGGATCCCAAGCACCGTTCCGTAAAAATGTTCGGCTCTGGCCAGATCGCTCACCCAAAGGGCGGTGTGCAGGTGCTGGTAGGTTGGCTTTCGTGGAGTAGTCATCGTCTTGGCGGCGGATCTTGACCCGAGGGCTTTGCAGGATCTGGTGCAAACAGGTTTATTTTCTCGCAACAGCCAGCCAAACCTGTGAGCTAAGGTGGAGCTAACGCACCGGCGACGACCCTACTCTTGTTCTCGCACAGGGGTTGACCTATGGGATCCCGCACCAAGTTTTTCGGCACGGTCTTGGCCATGCTGGCCGTGAACAGCATCTACATGCAGTTGCAGCAGCTTTCCCTGAGGCTGGAGGAAAGGGATCCCGCTCCCTCTGAGCAGTCTTCTCCAGAGCCTCAAAGCAGCAAGGGCTCCGTCCCGCCAACGCGAACGGAACGGCTGGATCCCTGGCACCGTGTTGCCCAAGTCTTGCAGGGTCTGTGGCCCGGCGATGCGAGCTTGAAAGGACTCCGTTCCGCCAACGCGAACGGGATCCTGTCGCCAGAGTCCACGTCCCCCCTGGAGCCTTGAGTGCCAAGCTGAGAGCATGACTCTAGTCAATAATAAG